>CAMOZD010000180.1 GCA_946630645.1 uncultured Lachnospiraceae bacterium | reverse complement strand
CCCCTGCAGTAATCACCCGGCTACAAAGCGGTTCTGCCCTTCATCATAGACAAACCCCGCCGCTGCCAGCTTGTCTTTGATCTCCCCGGCATCCACCAGGTAATTGGAACAGAAAGCCTCCAGGCTGTCATAGTTATCTCTCAGCTGGGTATTTACAAAACTCATAAGCATAATCGGATCCTTGGGCAGTGCCATAATCATCCCTCCTGTCTTCCTGTATTCTCTTATTTATCATAATGTCTTATTATCTCAGCCATGACAGACCCGGTCCTTTATCATATTCTGAACCCTTCTCCGTCATAATCCATCCAGGGTCCTGTCATGTCCTGAACTTGTCCCTATCATGACAAATCCGGGCCCAAAAGTCAAATCCCTTTATGAAAAAAAGAGCCTGTCTTCCCGACAGACTCTCTGCTTATTGTAGAATTATCATTATTTTATCATTAATTTCTCCAAGGCAGGGCCGAGGCCCGGTCCTGTTCCATCTGGTAAATTCCTCTTATTCAATCTTTACCAGACCTTTAAGGATATCCTTACCCAGACAGGTCCATATGGTGGCATTTTTAAAGTAGGCAAAAATCCGGTTGTTGGGGATACCGGTATGCTCGGTGATTACTTCACTCATGGCCACCAGCACATCCTCGAAGATCTCCCTGTCATAATAATCATAGACCTCATCAACAACACTGACCTCAATGGAAGCACAGGGGGCGGATGCCTCCTCGCCGAAAAGCATGAAGCTCTCATCCTTGAAATCCGCCATCAGCAGGTTGCCGTCCTCACAGGGAATCTTCTCGATAGCTTCCTTGAGTCCAACCATGATCCGGTATTTTCTCTCTTTATTCAAATACAGATTTGTCATTACAGTAACTCTTGGCATAACCCACCTGTTCCTTTCCCAGTCTATTATTCTTATTCCAAATACTTTTCTCTTATTAATGTTCAGGGATAACCGGAATCTTCCAAATATTTTCCCCGTGATACATCTTACTTATAAATATACTCCTTTTGAATTGGAAGGTTTGGGATTATCAAGCCATATAATCGGAAAGAACAAGACCTCTTTTAATCAGAAACCTGGTAAAATGGTTTCCATCCGGCAGAGACAGCCCTAAAGGACCTCCTCGACCGGCCAAAATAAAAATATTACTGGAAGAGCGACCCCCGAAAGGTTAAAATAGTAACAGGATAAAAAATAAATCAGGGTAATAATAGAATAAGTACAAATACCATAATCCATAAGGATTTCACTTCGATAACAATAAAAGCCGGTCAGGGACCAGGCCCGGGAAATGGGAGGCAGGAATGACATCAAAAACCAATGACCGAAGGGTCATCCGAACAAAAAATGCGATCAGGGAAGCCTATATCCAGCTTCTCATGGATAAAAAAGCAAAAAAAATAACGATCACTGAAATCGCCAGGCTGGCTGATATCGACCGGAAAACTTTCTATCTCCATTATAGCACGGTGGATGATATCCTGTGGGAGATCGAAGAAGAGCTGGTGGATGAACTGATCAAGGTCCTGAAAAAAGAACAGACGCCGGAGATGCCTTTCAGCATCACCCGGCTCTTTGAACATTTAAATGATATGGTTGAGAAAAACTATGCCTTTTTCCAGTTCATTGCCGCCAGCAGGGAACACAGTTATTTCTTCGAACAGATGAAAGAGGTACTGGTCAGGGAAATCAAGGATGTGGCCGCTCCTTATTTCAAAATGACGGAAACTGAATTCCTGGTTTATACGGAATTCTACCTGGCCGGCATCATCTCCGTCTATGTCCGCTGGTTCCGGGACCATCTTGACCTGCCTGTCAACCAGCTGGCCGACCTGGTCACCAATGCCAGCTACGTCGGACTCAAAGACCTCCTGTCTGACCTGCTTATAGAGAAATAAGCAGCCGGGTCTTATTCCTGCCGGCCTCTGCCGGTCCCGTAATGGATAAGGGCAATCATATCCGGCCCTGTGTGGGCTCCGATAACGGGACTCAGCATGGTAAGCTTAACCTCCAGATCCGGATCAAACTCCAGAACCCAGTCCCGAAGCTCCCTGGCCCGGTCCATACAATCCGAACAGTTGATATAAACCAACGTGCCCGGTCCCTTGTCCAGGCTCTCTTTAAAACGATTCAACATGTATTTCATGGCAGGTTTACTGCCCCTCTTCTTGGCAATCACATCCAGTTTCCCCTGGGGATTAATAGTTAAAATAGGCTTGATATCAAGGACCGTACCCACCACGGCTGAGGCTGCAGACACCCTGCCACCCCTCTTTAAGTACATCAGGTCCTCCACCATGAACCAGTAATTGATCGCTCCGGCATGCCGGCGGAGCCAGTCAGCGTTCTCCTCTAAAGACATACCTTTCTTCTGGTTCTCAAATGCCGATTCAGCCAGGATCCCCATACCACCGGTGCCGCCCAGGGAGTCGATCACCTCAACCTTTGCGTCTTCGTAATCTTCCCGCAGCATATTCACAGCCATCCTGGCGGAATCATAAGTATTACTGAGGCCACTGGACAGGCAGATATAAAGGATTCCCTTTCCCTCCCTGACCAGGGGTTCAAAGGTCTCCACGTAATGATAAGGCGTAATCTGACTGGTATGGGTCTCTACCTTTTGTCTTAACAATTCATAATAACGATGCATCTGCTCATCAGATTCCAGGCCCTGGCAGTATCTGGTCTCATCACCGACAACATACTCCATGGGAACAAAACCCAGAGGATGGTCCTTCAGATAATCCTGGGCAATGTCAATTGAAACATCGGAATAGATGACATAACTCACGTTGTCTCCCCCTCTCAGTCAAAATCAGATTATTATGATCCCAAAGCCGGCCCACAAGGACTCCCGTCAGACCAGCGTCAGCTACATTTGCGGATTTTTCTACATGTGTACATTATATTCCAGAAGAAAATCTCTTGGCAATTGCCAAATAAAAAAAGAATATAGAATAAGCCACATTTTCACTGAAAATGTGGCTTATGTAAAATCTATGTAATTTCAGAGCTTCTCTACCAGGCTGTCGTAGTAGCTTTCTAAAGCCTGAACGGCGGCTCCCTTTGAAAAAATATGGTCCCTGCAGTGACAGACTGAAATGTAATCCACATCCCTGCTGAAGAGATCGTAATCCGCCGTCAGGTCTGCCAGGTCTTCCATATAGTCTTCCATGCAGGCTCCCACGTTTCCTCCGATCACAATATCCATATCTAAAAGCATCCGCACATTGCTGACCAGGATGGCCAGGTCATTCATATAGGTCTCCCAGGTCCGGCAGGCTCTCCCGTCCCTTTCTTTGAGTCTCTTAAAAAACCGCTGCAGTTTCTCCCGGTCATTTTCACCTGTCTGATCTGCTTTCCGGGCTTCGGACTCCCCTTCCATATCTGTTTTCCGGGTTCCAGGCTCTAGTGCCTGATTACTTTTCCAGGCTTCGGACTCCCCTTCCATATCTGTTTTCCGGACTTCGGGTTCTCCTGCCGGATCCTCCATCAGCAGCTCGGCAGTAAGATAAGGGTCTGCACAGCCCTTCTTGCCACAATAACAGGTCCTGCCCCCCGGGTGAAGAATCATGTGGCCAATCTCACCGGCCTGCCAGCGGCGGCCCTTGTAAAGGTTGTTTTTTACTATCAGGGCTCCTCCCACACTCTCGTTAAGAGAGATATAAAAATAGGAATCCTCCTCCCTGCTGCCCTCTGCCCGGCAGGCACAGTTGGCGTCATTGGAGATCAGCAGAGGGTAAGGAATACAGCGGTAGAACCGGTCCAG
>CAMOZD010000179.1 GCA_946630645.1 uncultured Lachnospiraceae bacterium | reverse complement strand
ATTTGTTTTTTAGATGAGGAATATTTGTTTATTATAATACATGAAAACTCTTTAACAGGTTAAGAAAAAAGGATAGATGACCATAAAGTCCAGTTACCAGAGACTGTCAGACTCATGAGGATAAGCTTTAATGAGAAGTCCGGTATTTTAGGATTTCTTATTGATAAAAGTATGATCAGTAAGCATATTATAGCTTGACTTTTATCCTTCCAGGTCTTATTCTAGTGATGTCAATTAGTGTATTCTAACTAAAATATGTAATTTATAACTACAGTTACTTATGCATAAGATTGATAACTAAATACTAACTGTAGTTAAAATTTTAACCATATGGATAGTTGTTACTAACTTTAGTTGGATTCATGTTCTTGTTGATTGCAGCTTCTAATCCAGCCTATCTGTCAACTGGCAAGCACTGTTTGACATAAATCTATTTTAGAAAGAAGATGGATAGTTTCTGAGTGAAACATAAGAGTCCGGCAGTAGGGTCCTGGCCTGGTATAATTCCGGAAAAAGAATTTGTTAACCATTTTAAACACACTGATTCAGCTGATTTAATACGGCGGATCAGGAATAGAATCCGATGAAGGGATGACTTATGAATAAGTATTTTAAAAAGAATATGAATCTGATCCTTCCTTTGCTGCTGGCCATGCTGCTGGTCTTCCAGCCCATGCTGGCCATGGCGGATACCTTCTATCCCACCTGGAAGGAGTACACAGAAGCCAATAACCTTTCCACATTTACCTACAATGATGTGGTGGATGCCATGGACGCGGGCCTTACCGAGGCAGTGAACACCTATAAAAGCGGTGATGTCAAGACTGCCAAAAGCCAGTTTTCGACGGTGAAGACCCAGTACTGGGGCGGTTCAGGGTTCAAGGTGGCCATGCAGAAGGAGCTTCCGGCTATCCATAAATCCACAGCCCTGGCAGACTTCAAGGAATGTAACAAGATTATGGATGCCGGCGGTTCTGCCGACGACCTGGCCACAGCCAAGGATGTCCTGATTGCCGATCTTCGTGCAGCGGCCAACAAGCTGGACGGCGTGGAAGTGGAGATGGATATCGCTGAAGAGTCAGAGACCAAGGCTACCCCGATCTTCGCAGAGAAATACTATGGTACCTGGGAAGAGTATTCCAAGGTTGCCGGCCTGGAGTCCGGATGGACCTGGAACGATGTAGCGGATGCTATGAGCGAAGTTTTCCGTGAGGCCAAGGCCAGATATGCACAAGGCGATGCCGAAGGCGCTTACAATTGTGTCAATGACGGCTATTACGGCTATTATGAGACCACTGGTTTTGAGCGGAATGCCATGGGTTATATCTCCGGCGCCCGCAAATCTGAAGTGGAATTACAGTTCTCCGCTGCCAAGTCAGCCTCCAAGGGCGGCAGCCAGGAGGAATTTGACAAAGAAGTAGATGTTCTGAGAACCATGATCCGTACCGATGCCAACAAGCTGGACGGTGTGGATGAGAATGGCGAGTCTACCGGTGGCGGACGGTCTGCAGGAGTAGCGACCTTCATCGCCTGCTTCACCATCCTTCTCCGTGAGGGTCTGGAAGCTATTTTGATCGTAGGTGCCATCATCGCCTACCTGGTTAAGACCACCAAGGATGAGAAAGAACAGAAGCGGCTCCTCCGCCCGGTATATACCGGAGCCATTATGGGTATCGTCCTGAGTTTTGTATCCGCATGGCTGCTCAACCAGTTGAAGCTTGCCAACAGCGCCTCCCAGGAGGTCATTGAAGGTGTGACCGCCCTGATTGCCGTTGTTGTCCTTTTCTGGGTCAGCAACTGGATGGTTTCCAAGTCGGAGGCTGAGGCCTGGGATGCCTATATTAAGAGCAAGGTTGGAGAGGCAACAGAGAAGAACAGCACATGGGCCCTGGCCTTTACCGCCTTCCTGGCAGTCTACAGAGAGGGTGCCGAGGTCATCCTGTTCTACCAGCCCCTGCTTTCCGGAGACAACATGACTATGGTCTGGCTGGGCTTCGGCGTCGGCTGCGTAGTTCTGGTAGGTGTATACCTGGCCATCAGGTTCCTGTCCGTAAGATTACCGCTCAAACCATTTTTCCTGGCAACCAGTATTCTGATGGCAATCATGGCCATCGCTTTCCTGGGAAGTGGTATCAAGGAACTGATCGAGGGTGATGTGATTTCTATGACATCCCCGCCCTGGGTTGCCTGGATCCCGTCCAACTCCATCCTTGAGATCCTGGGTATCTACCCATGTGTAGAGACCGTAGTACCGCAGCTGATTCTTACAGCCATAACCATAGGAACCTTTATCCACTGGCTGAAAAAGAACAAGCGCCTTAAGGAAGAGATGAACAAGACATCCGCTTCCTGATCCTGATTCTGTATGAGAGGGAGAAATCCTTTCATAAATATATTCATTACTCATTTACTAATAAAAATAGGAGGGAAAAAATGAGAAAAAAGATTCTTGCAGCGCTGCTTGTTAGTGCATTGGCAGTTGGTGTTCTCACAGCATGTGGAAGTACAGCAACAAGTGACAACAATGATGCAGCAGCAACAGAAGAAACCGTAGCAGCAAACGTAACCACAGAAGATGCGGCAGCCGGTGACGCCGGTTTCGTTGAGAACGAAATCTTCAGCGATCAGGAGCTTGACTTCATCAACCTTTCCGCAGTATGGTTCCAGTCTGTTCCCATGGAGAACGAGACCACATCCTACAAGGCAGAGGATGCTGACATCCATATCGAGGCTGATATCTCCGCTCTCGAGAATGACCTTGGTTACCCGGTAGGTGAGTGGGTTCCTTATCTGACCGTTGATTACAAGATCACAGACGCAGCGACCGACAAGGAAGTTGTTGCCGGTACCTTCATGGAGATGGCAGCATCTGATGGACCTCATTATGGTAACAACATCAAGCTTGATCCCGGTACCTACAACCTTACCATCACAATCCACAGCCCTGGCGAGAACGGTTATCTGATCCATTCCGATTCCGAGACAGGTCCTGGCGGAGCACTGAAAGACCACTTCAAAGATGGAAATCTGTCATACACATTCGAGGGATGGGAGTTTGCAGGTCTCGAGTAATACTGCCCAATACAAATGAATTGAATTCATTACTCTTAACGAGGCGGCGCACCGTTTTTCTGGTGCGTCGCATTCGTGCGTATGAGATTATTTCACGGAGGATTCATTAATGTATGATTATTTGATATTAACAACGCGTGCAATACTCATGGAGGCAGTAATCTGCGGGGTGATCACCGGTTATACAAGGATGAAAGCTGACAAGACAGAGAAGCGGATCGTCTGGGTCTTCGCTCTGACCGGGGTTCTTTTATCCCTTTTCATCGCTTTTATGAGGAATACCACCAGCATGATTGACTCTGCAATTCTGAACGGATATGTCTATGCCATTTCCCTGAGCGCTTTTGTACTTTTTCTGGTTTTTACCCTCAAACCATTTAAAGACGCCAAGAATCCTGTCATAAGAAAGATTCCCTGGATCATGCTGGGTATTCTTTTTATGACCCTCATCGTATATGCCATGCCGGAAGTATGGGCCTATCCCTACCGGGTGCAGATGGATGAACAGACGATGATATCCACAGATTTCCTCATGGCTATGATTGGATTTACCGCAGGCCTTGTTCTGGTGGTTGTGACCTTCCTGGCTGTGGAGAAATGTACCATGAGACTTTCTGACAGGGCTGTAGCTGTTCTGCTGAGACTGGAGCTTCTGCTCAACGCGGCCATGAGACTTTCGGGACTTTTTTCTGTGTTTT
>CAMOZD010000178.1 GCA_946630645.1 uncultured Lachnospiraceae bacterium | reverse complement strand
GTGGTTGGCCGGGGAGGCAATGGTATCAGATGCGTCTTCGGACCTGACCGTGATTGAGGCGGAAGGTTTTGAAGGATAGGAAGGGTAAGGCTATATTAATTGGATATCATACAGACCTGGAGTTTATGAATATCCAGGAAGAAAGGGAGAAAAAACATGAGGAAAAAGAATCATTCTAAAAGCCGCAGGAAGAAAAAACCAGTCTTTTCCGGGAGTTATACTTATGCTTATGTCCTGCTTGCAGCCATATTACTGTTGTCTGCCTTTGTCCTGACCGGCCTGGAAGGGGAAGGAAGGGAAAGGACTGCTTATACAGGCAAAGATATTTATGGAACACTTTATGCTGATATTGAAGATGAGGATGAGATAGAGCAGATCAAAATGAGAAAGAAAGAACAGGAGAAGAATAAAAAAAAGAATCCTGCCGTAGACCAGACGACGGAAGGTCAGGAAAAGGACCAGACTAAGGGTCAGGAGGCGACCAGCCAGCCAGGAAGTCAGGAGGCGACCAGCCAGCCAGGAGGCCAGGAGGCCACCAGTCAGACGGAAAGCCAGCAAGCCACCAGTCAGACGGAAAGTCAGCAAGCCAGCAGTCAGGCGGACAACCCGGATCCTGACCAGCCTGTTGAACAGCCGGATTCCTATGAGATTCATCTGCTGCTGGATTCTGGCCAGGTTTTGGATGGGAATGGACTTTTAAAGAAGGAGATCTGTGATCTGTTTAATGTGAAAAAAGATTATAAAAGCTTCGCTTTAGCCTACTATGAGACAACGGACAGACTTTTTAACCAGGAGGGCTGGATTAACCGGATCCGGATGAGGGAGGATAAGCCGAAAAAAGATTATAAGATCACCTTTAAAAAACGATATCCGGTTGCAGGTGAAGATGTCAATGCCGCTATGAGCCAGGCCAGGTCGGAGGGCTTCGACAAGGCTGACCAGGATTGGGAAAGCCAGGTGGAATGGAATTATTCCAGTATGGTCCTAAGCTTTTCCGCTGAGGCCAGTGGGGCTACAGAAGGCCTTCAGACCATGGACCAGCTGGCCCTGGAGGATGCCCTTGCCATGTTGAGGGAGAATATGCCCGAAAAGGAGCAGAACTGGAAGTCTCCTTTATGGGGCCTTAATACACTCCAGACCGCCGGGGAGGCCGGGCCGGTCAGATTCAAGCGCTATACAGGAAGATTCCAGGATGCGGAGTTGGATATTGAGGTCTGGACTCTGACAGATCCGGATGGAATTAGCAGTCACTATATCACGGAGCTTTCTTTTAAAGAAAAAGATTATAATAAGGCTGCCGGCATTCGCAAAGCTCTGATCGAAGACCTGAAAGTCCAGGGCCTTTTATTGGAACAGGACGGCCTTAAAACCCAGCATATTTTAGATCTTTATTTTCCTCTTAATTAGGGAATGAGAAGGTCAATCTGCCCTTTTGTCAGGAAAAACTGAGGCAGGGAAGTGGGGAAGGCTGGCTCTTAGTCAGGAATATACAGGGCCTGCAAGCTGCCTTTGTCAGGAAGAGAGGAGAAAAGGATGATGAATCAGCCCTTTGTGAAGATAGATTTACACGGATTAAGACAGGAGGAGGCGGTCCGGGTCATCGATAAGGCCTTGAAACAGGCCGGGCCGGGTGTTTATCAGCTGCAGTTGATCCATGGTTACCACCGGGGGACTAGTCTTCGGACCATGATTTATGACTTTTACCAGTCAGATCCCAAGGTCATCAGGGTTATGCCAGGCGACAATCCGGGGATTACCCTGTTGGTATTAAAGGATCTTTATTGAAAAACAGGCAGCAGCCGGCTGGAAAGCAGGAGAACTAACCAGCCGGCCGGGTGGCCTCTTTAGATTTTCCTGGATAAAACTACTTGAAAATGAGAGAATAATATCATTTTGTCTCATTTTCAAGGCTGGTAATCTAATTTCTAATTGATTAATATCTTATCAACAAGTAATATATAAGAGGGATTGCGGACATTTTTATTGGCCGCAATGAAAAGGGTTTTTAATGGGTATAAGGAGGTAAATTATGAAGATTACTATTTTAAACGGAAGTCCCAGGAAAGAGAACACAGCTGCTCTGGTTGAAGCTTTTAAAGAAGGTGCCGAGGCAGCGGGTCATGTGGTGGATATCCTCCATGTGGGCAGGATGAAGATTGCAGGATGTCTTGGCTGTGAGTACTGCCATGGTAAGGGCGAGGGCAAATGTATCCAGAAGGACGATATGGAAAAGGTGATGCCGGCATATCTCAACAGTGATATGGTTGTATTCGCATCTCCCATCTATTATTTTGATATGACAGCCCAGCTGGCTGCCGCTATCCAGAGAGTATACTGTATCGGCAAGCCTGCCAAGGCCACAAAGGCAGCCCTGCTGCTGAGCTCCGCTTCTCCCAATCCCTTTGACGGTGCCATCGCCAGCTATAAGGGAATCTGTGCCTTCACAGGTATTGAGAATGCCGGTATTTTTACGGCTGCAGGAGATGAGAATAAGAGTGAGGCAAAATTAGCGGAGATCCGTGACTTTGCAAAAACTCTTTAAGAGCCGCCTGATAATAGTTCGCTAAAAGAAGTAGGAGAATTAAGCCTGAGGGACCATTTCCCTTGGGCTTTTTTATTCATGAAACATATGTATGCAATATAATGGCATATTTATGAAAAAAACCAGCTGAATATCTGTGGGGATTGAAGGATGATTATTGTCAGAATCACCTGTAGAAGGGTCTGCGGCAAACAAGGATAAGGATGTACAAGACAAAAAATACCATAAATAACAAGATAATATACTGCGTTATTAACATTATTTCTTGAATATTTAAGTTAATTAGTGTACAATTTTAACAACTGTACCACATTATTTTTTACCTAAATCTGAACATTAAAGAGGAGGTTTTTTATGAAGAGATTAGTTGCTTTATTATGTGTGTGCCTGCTCAGCCTTGGCTGTTTAGCCGGCTGCGGTGGTGGTGGCGGAGCTGATGAAGATGTCGTCAGGATTGGTGTTTTTGAGCCTGCTTCCGGTGACAACGGTGCCGGCGGCAAGCAGGAGACTCTCGGTGTCCAGTATGCCAATAAAGTACAGCCGACTGTACAGATTGGCGACAAGGAGTACAAGGTTGAACTGGTAACTGTAGATAATGAGTCTGATAACTCCAAGGCTGTTACGGCAGCCCAGAACCTGGTTTCCCAGGACGTATCCATCGTTCTCGGCTCCTATGGTTCCAGTGTATCCATCGCTGCTGCTGACGTATTCGCAGAGGCAGGTATGCCTGCTGTTGGTATCACATGTACCAACCCACAGGTTACAGCAGACTGTGAGCAGTATTTCAGAATCTGCTTCCTGGATCCCTTCCAGGGCACGGTTCTTGCCAACTATGCTTATGAGAATGGCATGAGAAAGGCTTACTGTCTTTCCAAGCTTGGAGATGACTATTCTGTAGGTCTTGTAAACTACTTCGTAGAAGCCTTCAAGAAGCTTGGCGGAGAGGTTGTTGAGGAGCAGTTCCCTGACAAGAACTCTGACTTTACTTCTTATGTAGCTAATGCAAAGAAGGCCGGCTGTGACGTATTCTTCAGCCCTGTATCCACAGAGGCAGCTGCTCTTATCGTTGACCAGGCTGAGGCCCAGTCTCTTGGCATGCCGATCCTTGCAGGTGATACCTGGGATTCCAACGTTATCACAAGTGCCGCAAAGGGTAAGAATGTTGAGATCGTTGTAACTACCTTCTATCAGGAGGGTGGTAATCCTGAATTTGATGAGGGAGTTAAGAAGTGGTTTGAG
>CAMOZD010000177.1 GCA_946630645.1 uncultured Lachnospiraceae bacterium | reverse complement strand
GAGGTGCGCCTGGTCATCACGGGTGGAAGCCACGCCCGCTGTACCACAGACAATCAGAGCATGGGTTCCCCCTTCAATCTGGGCTTCGACCATTCTCTCCAGGGAATCAAAATTAATCTCACCATTTTCTTTCATGGGTGTGATCAAAGCCACACCTGACCCTCTAAAAATAGACATAAGCACCTCCAAAAATCATCTTTATTCATCTCTTATAAAATACCATATTTTCCCGGTCATATCTATCAATATTTTAGGGTAATCCCCTGAGGAAAACTGCAGGAAACTCTGTTCCGTCAGCCTGCTTTTCCCTCTCTGAAAGCAGGGGAAATATGAAAGCAGGCATCAGGATTCACTGAAGTCTGAATCCATGGCAAGATAGATTACATAATCCGGATATAAAGCGGATACTTGCTGATAGACCTCTTTGAAGACCTTGGACCGGTCAGGCGCGTCAAAGCTTATGACAACATCAAAGGAATTGGACATCAGGCCAACAACAGCCTTGAAGACAGCCAGGAAAACATTGGCAAAAATTCCGATCATACTGGTTTTTATGACTTTCTTATCTCTTTCATCATTCTTTTTGAGCAGCTCCAGATCCCCGTTCAATTCATTAAGTAACCGGTCTGCTTCTTGTAAAGTAACCATAATTAACCTCCCATTTCAAATATGGTACTGTAAATATCTCCACATTATAAACAAGTGACCCAGGCAAAAGATCTCCGCCGTTTTCAACAATAAAACTAGGTAAAATATCTCTTCCACTGGAGCAGGTCCCTGAATTCAAAATTTTTGTCCAGTACTTTTGTCATTACCCCAATCATGGGTCCGTTTACCAGGGCTGTAATGAAAGTTCCTGCTTTAATGCCGACAAAATTCATCCAGCCAAAAAAGGCAAAGGACAGGAATACACTGACAGCCAGGCTTGACATATCGTAGATAATTTTGAGCTTTCCGATATCCTGACCGGTTTTCAGGGCGAGTTCCTTGACTACCAGCTCATAGGCTTCAGGGGCAAAATAGGTTCTGAACAGAAAGGCTATACCAGTAGTACAAAGAAATATGCCCATGACAAAGGCCAGTGACCGTAAAGTAAAGCTAGTAAAGCTGTCCAGGACAAGACGTGACAGCAGGTTCATACAGCCATCGAGGGTGACACCGTATAGGACGGCAGTAATAAAGGAAAAGAGATACATAAAGCGAAATTTCTTCAAAATCAGCGACAACATGATAATCAACAAGAGCTGCAGACAATACTCTGCCATGCCGAAAGTGAAGAAGGGCAGAATCTGGGAAATCTTAACATAGCAGATGTAGGCAGGCGCCACTACCATGGACATGCCAAAATCAGCCTTGGCCATAAAGCCCGTTCCCAGGGCCAGAAGAAAAATACCAAATAGATAAGCGATTTCTGAATAAAATATCTTTTTCATACTGTCTTGTAATCTCCATGTCCGTCAAAAACCCGGATCTCACAATTGTGAGCCTTGGGCCGCCAGCAGATTCCATTCTTCCGGTCCATCATATAACCGCAAAGGGCCCTGATAATTCCACCATGGCAGGAAATCAGGACATTGTCATAGTCCTTTTGCTCAAGTTCTCTTAAAAAGGACGAGCTTCTCTTTACCATGGATTCAACCGTCTCCACAGTATCAGGCGCCGGAAAAATCTCCGGACAGGCCCAGTAGAGGGTCATGGCAGGTCCCATCAGATAATATTTCCTCTTTTCATATTTTCCGAAATCCGTCTCGATAAGCCTTTGATCAATAATAACATCCTCAGGCTTTACCCCGCCTATATAGGCTCCCGTCTTCACAGCCCGGTCTAGAGGACTGGCATATACGGCATCAAAATGGACATTGCCAATCCTTTTCCTGGCCTCCTTGGCTTGCCTGATCCCAGTTTCATTTAAAGGTTCATCAGTCAGCCCCTGCATCATCCTCATTTTATTAAGGCGGGTCTGCCCGTGTCTGGTTATCCATATCTTCATAAAATAGTATTCCTTCCCTGTCAATGTTGATCCCATATGTTTCCGGAATCAAAGCCTTTTAAATTATATTGTCAAATTTAGCTTTATGATCAAATATAAGTGATTTTAAACCACACTTTATTTACTATAACTTATAACAATATACTTGTCAAAAAATATGGCCCTGGAAGAAAACCACAGCCATACCGTTTTACAGAATCATAACCTTTATGCACCCGCAATTCCAATTGCATCTGGCACATATACAGTCTTGCTATATTGAAGCATGTCATAAAAACCAGGTATTTTTAGTGTCTGGCTTTCCCGTCAGCTGGCTGCCCTCCAAAAAAAACCGGGAGAGTTCATCTCCCGGTTTTGAAATAGCTAGGTTAATAGCAGAAGCTTATTTAGCCATCTGGGCAGCAACCTCAGCTGCGAAATCTTCCTGCTTCTTCTCGATTCCTTCGCCTGTCTCCATACGAACGAATCCCTTCACTTTAATCTTGGCACCCTGGGCTTTAGCAACCTCAGCGATGTACTTGGATACGGACTGCTTTCCGTCCTCAGCTTTAACGTAAACCTGATCCATCAGGCAGATCTCTTTAAGCTCTTTGTTAAGACGGCCCTTAACCATACCGTTGATGATCTTGTCATTGGCATCCGGCTTCTCATTGCGGGCTGCGGCAGTGAGGATCTCTTCCTCTTTCTTAAGGTAGTCCTGGTCAACCTCAGACCGGTCTGTATACTTGGGCTTCATAGCTGCAACCTGCATACAGATGTTCTTAGCCATCTCTTTTACAGCATCGTTAACCACGTCAGACTCAACGTCAAGAAGCACGCCAATCTTGCCGCCCATATGGGTGTAATCTGCAACAAAGCCGGCATCTTCCTTAACCTGGGTAAAACGACGGATGTTCATGTTCTCACCGATAACAGCGATCTGGGCAGCGAGAGCTTCCTTAACAGTCTTGCTGGTGTCAAACTTCCATGGCTCAGCAAGGAAAGCATCGATATCAGCAGCGGATGTGTCGATGGCCTGGTCAGCTACCTGGGCAACATAACCCTGGAACTTCTCATTCTTGGCTACGAAATCAGTCTCAGCGTTAACCTCAACAGCTACAGCCTTCTTGCAGTCATCAGATACAAGAACCTTTACGATACCTTCAGCGGCGATCCTTCCTGCCTTCTTTTCAGCAGTGGCAAGTCCCTTTTCTCTTAAGAACTCAATCGCTTTATCAAAATCACCGTCGGAAGCTGTAAGAGCCTTCTTACAATCCATCATACCGGCGCCTGTCATCTCACGTAACTCTTTAACCTGTTTTGCTGTAATAGCCATGATTTAATTCCTCCTGAATATATATTCTTCTCTTTCTTTATACAGGGGACCCGGAGCCTCCTGTCATGTCCATTAATATGTCTTTTATCAGAAAAATGCCTCGGCCTGCCGATGCAGGCTGAGGCACAACTTACTTCAGATTAAGCTTCAGCTTCTTCTTCCACTTCTTCCTCGGAAACTTCTGCATCTACGCCCTGATTGCCTTCGATTACAGCATCAGCCATCTTGGATACAATGAGCTTAACGGCACGAATGGCGTCGTCATTGCCAGGAATAACGTAATCTAACTCTTCCGGATCACAGTTTGTATCACAGATACCGATCAGCGGGATACCGAGTGTATGTGCTTCCTGTACACAGATTCTCTCCTTGCGCGGGTCAACAACAAAGATCATATCCGGAACATCTTCCATCTCCTTGATTCCGCCAAGGTTCTTCTGCAGTTTCTCCTGCTGCTTCTTAAGCTTGATAACTTCC
>CAMOZD010000176.1 GCA_946630645.1 uncultured Lachnospiraceae bacterium | reverse complement strand
AGAACCGGCCTGAGCCGCACCACCAAACTTGTCCTTGCAGTGACTCTCCACAATATTCCGGAAGGCATGGCAGTCGGCATCGTCTGTGCAGGCTGGCTTTATGGCAATCAGCAGATTACCTTTGCAGGGGCTCTTTCCCTTGCTGTCGGCATCGCCATCCAGAACTTTCCGGAGGGTGCCATCGTATCCATGCCCCTTCTGGCAGAAGGATTGCCCAGAGGGCGTACCTTCCTCTATGGCATCCTTTCAGGCATTGATGAACCCATCGGCGCCCTCCTGATTCTGGCTACAGCCGGACTGCTGGTTCCCGCTATGCCCTATCTCCTCAGCTTTGCTGCCGGGGCCATGATCTATGTGGTCGTGGAAGAACTGGTACCGGAGATGGCGGAAGGCGATCACTCCAACATCGGTACCATCTCCTTTGCCCTGGGTTTTATACTGATGATGATGCTGGATGTGGGGCTTGGATAAGGCGGATTTGGGACAAAAAGCTGTTATTATTCCATAAATAAAGCCTGAAGGCAGCTAATGCATAATCATTGCTGCTTTCAGGCTTTTGTATTCACCGGTTAAAGGTCTCAGGAATTATCGGTCCTCATTCTTCTTCCCGGTCTTATCCGTCTGATCTTCTGACTTTTGATCTTCTGACTTCTTGTTGCCCCAGTTAGCCCATATGGTCGCCCCAAAGGCAATCACAGCCAGCACTGCAACTAATACATTGGTAATCATAACTATCCTCCTCTTGTTATAGATTCTATCTTTATAACGGGAAGAAGGTTATTATAGTTGGTCCTCCTTGTGGTGGATATAACGAATCAAGGCCTTATGCATCTGGTTCGGCGGTTCATCGCCGGCCGGTCCGCTTCCGGAAAACAGATATCCTCCCATCATAAGGCCTTGCAACACACCACTATAATAATCGTGCAAAACCACTTGAGAACTTTTTCTTTCCGGTAGACTCTGCTGGTGAATGATGCTAATGACCTTTTCAAACTCGGTCTGATTCTCAGGAATATATGGCGACACAGGCCTGATTGAGCGGATTATGGATGCTGAATCACTGGCAGGCCCTGCAAAGCCTGCCCCCCCTGCCGGAATTTCCCTCTCTGTCCCTGCTGTCGATAGGACAAAGAAAGAAAGCAGGATCAGGGCAGTTATGCGCCTTCTGCAGCAATACATGATGGAATACATTTTACTCATGGCAATCGTTTCCTTATAACATCAGGATAATACTCGGGCATGTCATCGAACAATGATATAGGCTAAATAAGCCGCGTAAAGCATCAGCATGCCGCTCCCCTCCATCCGACTGATTTTCCTCTCGCTAAGGGCAAAATACATGGTAATCATGGTTGCGACTATCAGAATTCCAAGATCCATAAGAGAGGCAGCGATCACTTCCACCGGATGCAAGGATGCCGATATGCCAAGAATAAACATCATATTGAAAATGTTAGATCCAACAACATTGCCGACGGCCATCCCGGTCTCTCCCTTCCTTGCTGCTACAACGGAAGTAACCAGCTCGGGAAGCGATGTCCCTACCGCCACAATCGTAAGCCCGACCAGCGTTTCTGACATACCCAGAAAGAGGGCGATCTCTCTGGCGCCGGCAACAACCGCCTTGCCTCCGACAACAATCAGAATAGCCCCTGCTGCGATCAGCAGAAAGCACTGCCAGATCGGGCGGACATCTTCTGCCACATCCTCCCCGGGCTCATGCATTGCTTTCGCCACCAGAGAATACATATAAAGGGCAAAAAACAGCATAAGAAGCAATCCCATGATGCGGGTTACCGCTCCTGCCTGAACGGACAGATTCCCCCTGAACACATTCAAAGACACCTGTCCCTGAAGCAAAAGGCCCACAAGCAGGCATGCCGTAACGGCCAGAGACACCAGGCAATCCCTCCAGATCGTCACTCTTTCTACAGGAACGGGATGAAAAAGAGCACAGAAGCCCAGGACAACAAGCAGATTAAATATATTAGATCCCACCACATTGGACAGGGCGATCTCATTGGATCCTTCCACAGCTGCCGACACACTCACCGCCAGCTCAGGTGCACTGGTTCCCATGGCAACGATAGTAAGTCCTATCACAAGTCCCGGGATCCTGAATATGCGAGCAAGATCTGCGCTTCCATCCACAAAAAAATCAGCCCCCTTAATGAGTGCGGCAAAGCCTGACAGTAATATCAAAATGTGCAAAATCATGTCTTTCCTCCCTTGTGTGCCTGCTTGATGAGCGTGAATTATGAAGCCTGCCGGAGATTCGAGAACCTTGAAGTGATTTCTCTGATCCTTGCCGGCAGGCTGGAGAGCTTTATAAACAGAAAAAGAGACTCCTCCCGCAGTTATACTGCAGGAAAAGTCTCGCTTCTTCGAACATATACCGGGGAATTTCCTTCCCGTACTGACGACATACGTTACATACTTTCGTATGTTAGCTACTCCCTAATCGCTGATTCTACTATATCACAGTGGATGCCGGCCAGGCAAGTCTGGTCCTTCCTGATTATTAGAAAAGGGCTCTCCGATATCCGGAGAGCCCGCAGACACCTGTAAATAGTTAAAACATTCAATTCAGAAAGTCACTTAGGTCTTCATTAGAAAGTGTTTTGATCCCCTTCTGACTGAGAATTGCCTCTGCTCCATCCACATCATCCACCCGGAAGACCACATAAGCGCTTCCATGGATAGCTGCCGTAAAGGCGTATACATACTCGATATTCACACCCGCCTCTCTGAGAACTTCAAGTATGGTTTTTAGAGAACCGGCCTGATCATTCATTTTTACCACCACTACCGGCGTTTCGATAATAGCAGTGTGGTCGTCCAGGGCTTCTTTGGTCTTTTCGATATCAGATACAATAACCCTCAGGATGCCGAAGTCTTTGGTGTCAGCTACGGACAGGGCCCGGATATTTACGCCGGCTTCCGTGATGGCATCGACCACCGCAGAGAGGGTTCCGGGGGTATTCTCAAGAAATGCGGATAATTGTGTGATAGCCATAATCAGGCCTCCCTTCTTGAAGTAAAAAGATATGATTCATACGGATTGTTCCACGTTCCTCGTGCCCACAATCCTACGCATAATTCACAATCCGGCGGCACGTCGCACTACTTCCTAATCATGCAGCTTTCGCTTATCGATCACTCTGACTGCCTTGCCTTCTGACCGCTGTATGGTCTTGGGTGCCATCAGGTGGATCTTGGGACTGATGCCCAACATGGACTTCATAGCCATCTTCAGATCCTGTTCTCTCTTCTGCATCTCGGAGATCTTATCAGAGAACATTTCCCTGGTGAACTCGATATAAATATCAAAGGTATCGGTATTATTGACCCTGTCCACCACGATCTGATAATTAGGCGCATAACCTTCCGAAAGAAGGACGGTCTCGATCTGGCTGGGGAAGACGTTAACTCCACGAATTACCATCATGTCATCGCTGCGTCCCAGAGGTTTGGTCATCCTGACAAAGGTTCTTCCGCAGGAACATTTGTCCCGGGACAGGATGCAGATGTCCTTGGTCCGGTAGCGGAGAAGGGGGAAGGCTTCCTTGTCCAGGGATGTAAAGAGCAGCTCTCCCTTCTCTCCCTCCGGCAGAACCTCGACTGTCTCCGGATTGATAACTTCTACGTAGAAATGATCCTCATTGATGTGCATGCCCTTCTGTTCCTGGCACTCATAAGCAACACCCGGACCAGAGATCTCCGTAAGTCCATAGATATCGTAGGCTTTGATGCCCAGACTTTGCTCTATGTTCCGTCTCATCT
>CAMOZD010000175.1 GCA_946630645.1 uncultured Lachnospiraceae bacterium | reverse complement strand
CTTGGTCTTCTCCGGCAGGTTCTTGTAACCCCTGCCGACACCCAGACCACAGATCAGCAGCTCGCCGACCTGACCCTGGGGAAGTTCATTGAGGTTATCATCTACAATATAACAATATACATTACTGTTAGGAATACCAATCGTTACATTTTCTCCCCCATCCATAACCTTCATGGTACAGCTGATGGTAGCCTCAGTGGGACCGTAACCATTCATAATATGAACGTCCGGATTCACCGCCCGGATCTTATCATAAAGACTGCCCGGGAAAGCCTCGGCACCAAAGTCAATCACCTTAATTCTGCCCAGGGCTTCGTTGAGCTGGGGCAGGGCCAGGAGACTGCTGAAATAGCTGGGGGTACAGCACATGGCATCCACGCCATGCTTCATAATAAAATCACGCATCTTGAGGGGATTCATAATCTCCTCCTCCGTAGCCAGGGCCACGGTCATGCCCGAGGTCAGGGGAATAAACTCCTCCATGATGGAAACGTCAAAAGTCAGCGGGGCCACCGCCAGCTCTACCGTACCCCTATCCACGATCCCCATGGTCTCATGGTTCTTGGGATTGTGGTGGAGAAAGTTGGTCAGGTTGCCGTGCTCAATCATAACACCCTTGGGATTGCCGGTAGATCCGGAAGTATAGATACAGTAAGCCAGGTCATCTTCATTGATACGAAGGCCGGGGTTCTCGGTCCAGGGGGATGTCATAATCCTCTCCAGGAAGAGCGGCCTCCTGCCCAGACTTATAATAAGATCCAGCCGGTCAAAGGCTACCTTGTGGGTAGTGATCATATATTTACAGCCGGCATCTTCATACATGAACTTGATACGCTCATCCGGGTAGGAAAGATTGGCAACCACAAAAGACGCGCCCGCCTTCAGAATACCCATGTTGGCAACATAGGTCATGACAGATCTGGGCAGCAGGATCATAATGGTATCATCATGTTGGATATTAAAGAAGTGGAGCAGGTTGGCAATCCGGTTACATGTCTCATTGAGTTCATCATAAGTCATGGAAATCTGCGTGCTGGTTACAGCAAGCCGGTCCGGATGGGCAGCCACCTGGTCTTCAAACATCTGAACCGTAGAAGAGAATTCAAACTCCCAGGTAGTATCATTAAGGCCTGTAAAATTGCTTGAGAATTCAGCCCTGGCCTCCTCACTCTGCTCCACGGTCATGATATCCGTAAAACCGGTGATATAGAAAATGTTATAAACTTCCTCAGAAGTATTGATTACACGAAGCTGTCTGTCCTTGCGGGCATATTTCATCAGGACCCGAAGGCCGGCAGAAGAAATATATTCAAGGTCCCTGGCATCAATGGTCATATGTTCGGCAGGAAACTCCTCCTGCAGGGCCTGGATCCTCTGGTCCGCCTGGTCGGCATTATCGGCATCAAGCCTTCCCTCAATCTCCAAAAGCAATCTTTTTTCTTCCAGTCTTCCCCTAATTTCCATCTTTAAATCTCCTCCATCTCAAAATTTTTCTTTTCTTCAATAAAGTCGTCACAGTTAAACATATGCCGGAAAAAGAGCCTCCGGTACAGATCCAGCTGGATATCATACTGGTCTGCCGCCATCCTGGTCGCCAGGTCCGTCACATAGCGGTCTCCCTCCGCATCAGAAACCCGGTAGGCCTCCCGGACCGGATCCAGCTCTTTCATAATCTGGTCAAACATCTTCTTTTCCTGGGCCCGCTGGAAACGGCTGACCCCCTTACCCAGGTGGTCCCGGTCAGTGACGGCCAGAGCCCAGATCCTCTTGCAAAGATAGTAGAAGCCCTCATCAATAAGCCCATCTTCTTTAGCATCGGTCTTGTATTTTTCAAAGGTATCACTAATACCGGAAAATGCAGGAACATAAACGGAATATTCTGCATTTGCCATGGCCAGCCACTGCAGCCGGCAGCAACGGTCGGGCAGGTCCTCAAAGGTCTGTATAACATGGACCGCACTCTGGTTGGTATCCCCGGCAGGAAAACGGGTCTTCTTCTCTTCCCAGGGCAGCAGGTCCACATCGTAGCCGGTCCCCTCAAGACGGTCCCCAAAGAACTTCATGACCTCAAGAACAGAAACCCTCTGGTCAGGCTCTATCAGTA
Source organism: uncultured Lachnospiraceae bacterium (assembly GCA_946630645.1). GTDB lineage: Bacteria > Bacillota > Clostridia > Lachnospirales > Lachnospiraceae > Anaerobutyricum. The sequence continues at coordinate 1,711 of CAMOZD010000175.1, read as the reverse complement.
AAGGATAATGGGCATCTTCATCATAATCCCCCACCTTGGAAGGAGCCATCCTCTGCAGCAGCCTCCATATCCTCAGGGTATAAAGCGGCGTCCTCTGACCAGGCACGATGGTATCCGTAATATTATAAGCACCATCCTCCCGGACTACCTGAGCCGGCAGCCGGTCCAGAATCCCCTTCAGATTAGGAGACACATACCAGTCATCCCCGGGATTGTCAAAATTCACCCACTCCAGCATAACCAGGGTCCCGATGGCGGCCACCTTGTCATCCGGCAGCCTCATGGCCGCCCAGGAAGTCCCGCCATAGATCTCAAAAATCCAGGCCTCTTCCTTATCCATAAAAAGAACCGCATTGGACTCCTCAGAACCATAGGTCTCCATCAGGTCCCCCAGAACCCGGACAGCCTCCCGGCAGTTCCTGGCCTGGCAGATCACCGGCTCACACATATTAGCCTCCCGCAGGGCCGTCCCCTCTTCCTTCAAAGGATCCAGAGCCAGATATTCCTCAGGAAGATTAACCAGAGACATGGTGGCACTGATCATCAGCCCGTACTCATTGATACAGACACTGCAGTAATCCCCATCCCCCAAGACAGTATAATCCGGAACCACCGTATATTTACAAGTCACATCGGGAAGCGGGAAAGCCAAATCCCTTCCCTCCCCGGTATCCTTCACACTCCTTCCCGGCTGGGAGGAAGCCTCCTTCACAAAAAAGCGCTTCGGATGAACCGTCCCCACCTGGTCCTCAGACCTGGCCAGAATCCTGGTCCCCTCAGCGCTAACATCCTTGCCAATAAATACACTGGTGCACATAGGAAAACCTCCACTTCATTCAAACCACAATATCAATCCGCCCCCAAAGCAGACTAACCCTTATAAAACATATACATAATCCTATTCAGTATATCATTCAATCACCCCAGAAAAAAGCTATTTTTTCTATAAGATATGTGAATTCTATATAATTAAAAACCCTCGTTAAAAGGCTCTCCTTCCTCCACACCCACCAGAAAATGACATCCCTTTACCAACCTGCAAAAAATACCACAGCACAAATACTGTGGAATTACTGAATAATTTAAGTTTTACTCTCCCCAACCCTTCATTTGGCAACTCCCCAAAACACTTCCCAGGGCCTGGCTTCCTCCACAAACTTGAAAAGCTGTCAGTCTGTTGGATATCTATAGGAAATAAGGCCATGGGCGTGAATACCAAGGATTTTCTGCCTCTCTTTAGCGCCGGGCAGCATGTCTGGCGTAAATACCAAGGATTTTCTGCCTCTCTTTAGCGCCGGGCAGCATGTCTGAGCCTGCTTTAGCAGGCGAGTTCTGCAGGAGGCGCGTTAAAAAGAGAGGCCGGAAAATCCGCAGGTATAGTTGGTGTTATTTCCCATAGATATCCTTACTGACAGCTTTAAACAGATTGCGGAAGCCAGGCCCGTATAAAAAGGGCGGGGCCAGCGGCCCCGCCCGGGAAAGCAGGCGATTACATTCCAGTCTCTTCCAGCACAACCTCCTCTTCCTTCTGAACATCATCGAAGAAGGAAAGCATAGGCTTCACATCCTTATTGTGCATGTGCCGGTCAACATAATTCTTGGTGATGGCGTAAACCTGTGGTGCAAGCACAAGTACGCCGATCAAGTTGGGGATCATCATCAGACCATTGAAGGTGTCCGCCAGATCCCAGGCCAGGTTATCAGACATAAC
>CAMOZD010000174.1 GCA_946630645.1 uncultured Lachnospiraceae bacterium | reverse complement strand
CTGATTATGTGGTGGGCCGGATGGGCATTCCCTACCGGGAAAAAGGCATCAATATCATCAGCCTGGTTCTCGATGCCCCCCAGACAGAAATCAGCAGTCTGTCGGGAAAAATCGGCCGGCTTGATGGAGTGACGGCAAAAGTGGCCTATGCCAAGGTATAGGAGTAAAACTACTGACGCAGAAAGAAGAGATATCGAGGAAGGAAGAGATATCCATGAAAAAAATAGCAGTATACGGCAAGGGTGGTATCGGTAAGTCTACTACCATATCCAATGTGGCGGCGGTTATGGCCGGTCAGGGTCTTAAGGTCATGCAGATCGGCTGTGACCCCAAGGCGGATTCGACGGCTCTTCTGCGCCATGGAAAACCTGTGGAAACGATTCTGAACCTGACCAGGCAGAAGGGAAAGAATCTTTCCCTTGAGGAAATGGTTACCCCTGGCTTCAGGGGTGTTCTCTGCGTGGAGGCAGGAGGACCCCCGCCCGGCCTTGGCTGTGCCGGCAGGGGAATTATTGCCGCTCTGGAGATGCTGAAGGAGAAGGGGGCCTACGAACGTTACCAGCCAGATGTAATCATTTATGACGTGCTGGGGGATGTGGTCTGCGGCGGCTTTTCCATGCCCATGCGAAATGGCTATGCCGACCAGGTATTTGTAGTTACCTCCGGAGAGAATATGTCCATTTACGCGGCGGCCAATATTGCCATGGCCGTGGAGAATTATAAAAAGAGGGACTATGCAAAGCTGGGCGGTCTCATCCTCAACCGCAGGGATGTCAAAGATGAGGAAAAAAAGGTCCGGCAGCTGGCAGAAGATATCAAGAGCCGGATTGTGGGCGACCTGCCCAGAAGCGGCCTGGTGGCGGAGGCAGAGGACCTGGCCATGACAGTGGTAGAGGCCTTTCCCGATTCCCCCCTGGCCCGGGACTATGAGAAGCTGACCCTGGAAATAGAGAAGGTCAGCGGTATAGACTGGGAGGGGTCCGGCCAGACGGCCATATAGATAAGATTGACTGGAAATCAAGTGATATTTTGAGGTGATCTATGCTTAAATTGGTTCACGGAAACAAAAATGATCCCAGGCTTGCCCCCTGGGAGGAGGCAGAGACCAGTGAGAGGGAAACAGTTACCATATCCCAGGCAGCCTGGCCGGCTCCCTTCCGCCCCGGCCTGGAGTATAACAGTCCGGCCCATGGCCCCTGGAATATCGTCCATATCGGCATGCTGGTTCCGGACTCCCACCAGATCTATGTCTGCGGCGGCAACTGCAACCGGGGTGTTGTCCTTACGGCCGCAGAGATGGACGCCGGCGACCGCTACTCCTTCCTCAGCCTTACGGAGGGCGACCTCTATGGCCAGGACATGGAGGGGCTGGTCATTGACGGGGTGACGGAGATTATAGGCCGGCTCACAAAAGTGGGTAAAAGGCCCAGGCTGCTCTTCCTTTTCCTGGTCTGTGTCCATCATTTCATGGGGACAGACATCCCCTATATTTACAGGGTGCTCCGGGACAGGTTCCCGGATATCTGCTTCGTGGAAAGCTACATGGACCCCATCATGCAAAAGGGAGGCATCACGCCGGATGAGAAGCTGAGGGCAGGCTTGTATGAGGGCCTTGTCATCACAGACAAGTCCGGCCGGGACCGGACAGCTGTCAATATTCTGGGCAATGATTTTCCCACCCCCCCTGAGAGCCAACTGGTAAGACTGATCCACCGGGCCGGCTGCCGGGTCAGGGACCTGACTTCCTGCCGGACCTGGGAAGACTATCAGAGGATGGGAGACAGTTTTTTAAACATTTCCATGTATCCCCTGGCAAAGTCGGGGGCCCGGAAGCTGTCGGATAAAATGGGAGTCAGCCATCTCCACCTGCCGCTAGTCTTTGACTATGACAAGATCGACCAGGAGCTTTTACAGCTGGCCCGGGCTCTGGATACGGAGCCCTACAGCCAGGCTGAGCTGGCCGGTTTCCGGGCCAGGTGTGAGGCCATGCTGGAGGAAACCAGGGACCTGCTGGGTGACATGCCCCTGGCTCTCGATGTCTCCCTGACTCCTGGAATACTTGGCCTGACCCGGCTTCTGCTGGACCATGGTTTTAAGGTCAAGCATCTTTACGGGGATGCCTTTGCCCCCGAGGAAGAGGAGGATTTTCTCTGGCTCAAGGACCAGGCTCCCTGGCTGCCGGTTACATCCATGATTCATCACAATATGAGGACCTATCCCCGTTTTGATGAGGAAAGGGTCCTGGCTTTGGGTCAGAAGGCAGCCTATTTTCATCAGACCCCCTATTTTGTCAACATGGTAGAAGGGGGAGGCTTCCATGGCTATGACGGCATCTGCAGGTTCCTTGCTCTCATGCAGGAGGCCTGCCGGGAGGAGAAGGATACCAGGGATCTGGTAGGCAGGAAAGGGCTGGGTTGTCCCAGCTGTCTTTGCTAAGATGCCCTTAAGGCAGAATGTTGCTATGCCTGCCGCATAAAGGAAGGGGCATGGCCGGAGCTGCCGGTTAAGACCAGTCATTTTCAGAGGTGCTGCTATGATAGATGAAACTTATAAAAAAGAAAATATGGGACAGGGCAGACCGGCCCTGGCCGGCCAGGACTATGAGGTTTCGGATCAGGCCCGCAGCCAGGCCCATGCCTTCCTGTCCAATTATACATCGGATGTGTCCGGGGTCTGCTCAGCCCTCTATGAGTTGGGCGGCATGGTTGTCATGCATGATCCCTCCGGCTGTAATTCCACCTACAATACTCATGATGAACCCAGATGGTACGACAAGGATAGTCTGATCTTTATCTCCGGCCTGTCCCAGATTGATGCCATCATGGGAAATGATGACAAACTGATTGATGATATTGTCCGGGCTGCCAGGGACCTGAAGCCGGCCTTCATTGCCCTGGTCAGGACCCCCATTCCCATGATGACGGGAACGGACTTTGATGCCATAGCCCGGATCGTGGAGCTGGAAACGGGAATTCCCACCTGGTATTTTCCCACCAGTGGTATGAACAGTTATGTCAGGGGAGCAGGCATGGCCCTGGAAAAGGTCGCCTCCTGCCTGGTGGAGGAGAAAGGGGAACCGGTTTGCGCCAGGAAAGGCAAGGAAGAGAGAAGCCGCAGCAGGTCTCTGTCATCCTCCGGTCCTTACCGGGTCAACCTGCTGGGCCTGACCCCCCTGGATTTTTCCGTGGGCAGCAGCCAGTCCTCCATCCTGGCCTGGCTGAATGACCATGGCTTTGCTGTCCAGAGTGTTTTTGCCATGGGTGACGGGGAAGCCGGAGACCTGCGGCGACAAATCAGATCCGCCGGTCAGGCCCATGTCAGCCTGGTGGCCTCTTCTGTCGGACTTCCGGCGGCCAGGGTTTTAGAAGAAAGATTCGGGATCCCTTATGTGACCGGTCTGCCCTGCGGCCAATTTGGCTCCAGAGTCCTGGAGGCCCTCAGAGAGTCCTGCCGGACCGGCTTATCTGACAAAAGCCTACTGGCAGGAAAAAGCCTTCTGGCCGGACGAGGGGATCAGCCTGCCCGGGGAGACAGGAAGGACTTTATCATCGGGGAGCCAGTGGCGGCACTTTCCCTTGCCCGGGCGGCTGGTCTGGCAGGGGGGAAGGACTGGCAGGTCATCTGTCCCCTGGAGCTGGACCGGGATCTGGAGCCTTGTGGCTGTCTGCAGATTTCTTCTGAGGCAGACCTGATGGAGGTCTTAAAAGAGGGAGACAGGATTGTGGCAGACCCCATATACCGGCGAATCAGTCCCTCCCGGGCAGAGTTCATATCCTGGCCCCATGAAGCCTACTCAGGCAGAATATACCGCCGGCAGATTCCGGACTTG
>CAMOZD010000173.1 GCA_946630645.1 uncultured Lachnospiraceae bacterium | reverse complement strand
CAGAAATACAGGAACCTCCCCTTTATCGGTGTTCTGGACCCGGATGAGGACCTGATGGAGGACCCGGCCGGGGAGGAGCCGGATACTGAGGAAGAAGCGGAGCCGGAAGAGTCTGTTAAAGACTGAGCTTCTGCTAAAAAGTTGCAGCTGGAGCAGACAGACCTTTAATGGCTGTCCGTTCCGGAATTCCTGGGAAAGGAGCTTTGAGTGAATTCTAATGTCAGATATATTATTGTGGTAATGATTGTTGCCATGATCAGTTACATGGGCCTGACTTACTATTCAGGGAAAATGAACACAGGCCCCGTCGAGGAAAGCTACACCTATGCTGACCTGGAAAAGGATGCCGGGGATGGTCTGGTTGCCTCCCTGGATATCGTTCAGAATGCCCAGGTCCCCGCAGGCTCGGTCCTGGTGGAATTCAAGGATGGGTCTGCCCCCCGGACAGTCCATCTGACAGATGTCAACAAGGCGGTCAGTCTGGCAGACCAGTACAGTATCTCCTGCCAGGTTGAGGATGTGAAAGTGACAGAGGGAGGTCTGCTCTCATCGGTCATGCCCTGGATGGGAACCCTCCTGCTGATCCTGCTCATGTTCTGGATGATGAACCGGATGTCAGCCGCCGGCGGAAGTAATGGAAAGATGATGAATTTTGGCAAGAGCAGGGCCCGCATGGTGGATCCTGCCGCCAAAAAGGTGACCTTTGCTGATGTGGCAGGCCTCAAAGAAGAGAAGGAGGAGCTGGAAGAGATTGTGGACTTTTTGAAGGACCCGGGCAAGTATACCCGCATGGGTGCCAGAATACCGACAGGTGTTCTTCTGGTGGGTCCTCCCGGAACCGGTAAGACCCTGCTGGCCAGGGCCGTTTCCGGCGAGGCCGGAGTCCCCTTCTTCAGCATATCCGGATCGGATTTTGTGGAGATGTTTGTGGGTGTCGGCGCTTCAAGGGTGCGGGACCTTTTCGAGCAGGCCAAGGACAATGCCCCCTGTATCGTCTTCATCGATGAGATTGATGCCGTGGCCCGGCGCAGGGGCAGCGGCCTGGGCGGAGGCCATGACGAGAGAGAGCAGACCCTCAACCAGCTCCTGGTGGAGATGGATGGTTTCGGCACCAACACGGGTATTATTATTATGGCGGCCACCAACCGGGTGGATATCCTGGATCCGGCCATTCTGCGTCCCGGTCGTTTTGACCGTAAGATCAGCGTCGGTGCGCCGGATGTCCAGGGAAGGGAAGAGATTCTGAGAGTCCATGCCAAGGGCAAGAACATCGGTGACGATGTGGATCTTCACCAGCTTGCCCGCACGACCCCGGGCTTTGTCGGTGCAGACCTGGAGAATCTGATGAATGAAGCCGCCATACTCGCGGCCGGCAGAAACGGCAGCTTTATCCAGATGGATGATATCAAGAAGGCTTTTATCAAAGTGGGTATCGGCCGGGAGAAGCGGAGTAAGGTGGTTCCCGAAAAGGAGAGGCGGATTACAGCCTACCATGAGGCCGGCCACGCCATTCTCTTCCACGTCCTGCCGGATGTGGGCCCGGTCTACACGGTCTCCATCATACCGACGGGAGTCGGCGCAGCGGGTTATACCATGCCTCTGCCGGAAAATGATAATATTTTTGCTACCAAGGGCAAGATGCTCCAGGACATTAAGGTCGGCATGGGAGGCCGGCTGGCGGAGGAGCTTATTTTCGATGATATTACAACGGGAGCATCCCAGGATATCAAGCAGGTGACAGATACGGCCCGGGCCATGGTCATCAAGTATGGCATGTCCGAGAAGCTGGGCTTTTTGAATTACGAAGAAAGCTCCGATGAGATTTTCCTGGGCAGGGACCTGGGTCATTCCAGGAGCTTCGGTGAAAAGGTCGCCGGCGAGATTGATGATGAAGTGAAGAGGATCGTCGATTCCTGCTATGAGGATGCCAGGCGGATTCTCACAGATCACATGGATGTCCTCCATTCCTGTGCTGCCCTGCTCCTGGAAAAGGAGAGGATTAACAGGGAAGAGTTCGAGGCCCTTTTCGAGGAAAGAGAAGCCGGTGAGGGCTGATAAACAAAACATTTTCCTTATACTTTGCACAAAAATATTTTTTTATTTTTTAAATATTTATGCACACTTATATGGGTGGAGGTGCTATTATAATAGCGTAACCCCCCCCAATACATTATTATTCTTGCTGTTGAAAGACAGCAAAATACCTTCTCCAAAAAAGAGAGCAGCGCAAGCTGCTCTCTTTTTATTATCATTATATTTCTGGCGGGGAAAAGGGGATAATTATAAAGCCATGGTATAGATCTCAATCATGTCGTCAAGCAGGAGCTCCCTGGCAGATCCGACTCCGCCGCCGGACGCCTCCATACAGGATTGGGCCATCTGGCGAATCTGGTCTTCTGTGGGAGAGATTCCCAGCTCAGTCATGGTAGCCGGCATGCCAATCTTATGGTAGAAGTCTTCCATAGCGGCGATTCCTTTTTCTGCGGTCTCTTCATTGGTAATAACACAGCTGTTGCTCATCTCGCTTCCTGCTGCAGCTATGGTGAGGACACTTGCCACGGGCATACAGGCTTTTGCCTTCCTGGTGTGGGCAAAAAGTTCCCAGACATCATATTCCTGTTCGGCCAGCCCGTAGCCAATTGCTTTCGCCGAGTCAATTACTGAGCCGCCGCCGACAGCCAGAATAAAATCAATATTATTTTCCTTTCCGAGGGCGATACCCTCACGAACCTTTGACAGGTGGGGATTTGGAACAACACCGCCAAGCTTTACGTAAAAAAGACCGGCATCCTTCAGGGATTTCTCTACCCTGTCAATTAAACCGGAGCGCAGGGCACTTTTTCCGCCGTAATGGACCAGAACCCTGGAGCCTCCAAAATACTTAATAGAAATGGACCGGGAAAGTGTTTCTTGTTGAAAAGGGAAAAACATATATCCGGACCGGTCCTGTTCCGGGGGCACAGGGCCCGGCAAATACCCGCAAAAAATGCGTCGCAGCTACATCTGACATCCTCTGTTGAGAGGACAGGAAATGTTGCGGCGACGCGACTTTTTTCTATATTAAATTCTACAAATAAGTCTTCTGTAAATAATAATTCTATTTAAGGCTACCTTATTCACTCTGATTCTGCAGGTCCTTCTCATCGCCCAGCAGCCGGTGCTTGAGGTCGAAAAGCTTTCTGGACAGGTCCACATAGACGGTCTGGGGATTTACCAGACGACGGTTCTCATCCCACAGTGTATCCAGTTCTTTCTTACAGTAGGCCTTGATATCCATGGTCTTCGGTGATTCATAGACACACTGGCCATTCTGGAAAATGGGCTGGAGAAGTTCCCTCATGGTGTAGCTTCCGCCCGGCAGTTTCGATTTCTTCCAGGTGGAGATGGGATCAAAGATGGTCAGGTCCCTGCTGGTGTCATAGGTCTCTCCCTCAAGACAAATCAGGTCTGCCTTGATCTTGCCGCTGTCATTATCATAGATTCTGTAAATGATCTTATTGCCCGGGTTCGTGATCTTCTCCGGATTTTCGGAAATCTTGATTTTGGCAGTGAACTCCTTGTCACCGGGATGCTTGATGGCCGCCAGCTTGTAGACGCCGCCGAAAGCAGGGTTGTCAGCTGAGGTGATCAGGTTGGTTCCCACGCCCCAGGAGGTGATGGCCGCCTTCTGGTTCCGGAGGCTGTTAATCAAATGCTCATCCAGGTCGCTGGAAGCGGAGATGATGGCGTCCGGGAAACCGGCTTCGTCCAGCATCTTCCGGGCTTTCTTGGACAGGTAGGCCAGGTCGCCGCTGTCCAGACGGATACCGTATTTGGCAGATTTGATACCGGC
>CAMOZD010000172.1 GCA_946630645.1 uncultured Lachnospiraceae bacterium | reverse complement strand
AGTTGATGGTCTCAATATCCCGGAGCGGGTCAATGCTGCCGTCTACATGGATCACGTTGCTGTCGTCAAAACAGCGGACTACGTGGACGATCGCATCTACTTCCCTGATGTTGGCTAAAAACTGGTTGCCCAGACCTTCACCCTTGGAAGCTCCCTTCACCAGACCGGCAATGTCAACGAATTCGATTGTTGCCGGTACGATCTTGGCGGAGTCATACATATCCGAAAGAACAGAAAGCCGTTTGTCCGGCACCGCCACGATCCCGATATTGGGATCTATGGTGCAGAAAGGATAATTGGCTGATTCCGCTCCGGCTTTTGTGAGAGAATTAAAAAGGGTGCTCTTTCCAACATTGGGAAGTCCTACGATTCCAAGTTTCATTTTTTCAAATCTCCTTTATCTTCAAGGTTTTTGTATGTTGTTTGGCAGATTCCCTGTGAGCAGAGAATTACACCTAATTATAGCAGAGGGACTTTTTTTTCTCAAGGTATTTCGGCTGCTATATCAGGAGTTTTGACTGGCAGAATTCCTCGTATCTTGTTGTTTCAGCTCAACTTTTGGAGTAAACCATATTTCTACTTATTGTTGTTGTTTTTTTTTTTTTTTTTCTGGTATAAGTAAATAGAACTAGTTTTTATTACATAACCAAAAGGAGGAACCAGATGATTAAAAGACACATAGCTTTACTGAGAACTTGATTTTCTGTATTGGAATAGTAACCAATCTGTTATGGACAAGAAAAATAATAAGAAAGAGGTGTCTTCTATGAAAAAATATAGATTAATTCTTACAATAGTGTTATTGCTGCTGCTCACCTGCCAAGACGTGTCTGCAGCCAACCCGGTATCCAACCCGACAATCACCAAGGATTCTTCCATGCAGTCCGGCCAGGTGGTTACATGGGATACAATCAGTATGGGTTCTTATCCCCAGACCGAGATCAAATCGACGGACAGTGTATATAAGGCGCTGACAGCGGCAGCCGATTGGGACAGCAGCAATGACCTGGACCTGAACGGGGAGAGATATCATCGAATCAAAAAAAGTGATGCAGTCAACGTAAGATCCAGGGCGGTCAATCAATGGATCTACTTCTGTGATACGTGGGCCGGCAGCGGAACTTATCGCTATTTTAAGTATGAGCCGGTCACCTGGAGAGTCTTATCTGTGGACGACACTAAGAACACAGCTCTGGTTCTTTCTGACAAAGTATTAAATGCCCAGTATTACCATAATACAGATGGATCAGTCACCTGGGCAACCTCCACAGTCCGTTCCTGGATGAATGACAAGCTTTATGAGGATACATTCACAAAGGAAGAAACCGATGCCATCCTGACCACAAGCCTTACAAACTATAAAAACAGTTTCCGATATAAAAACAAAGAGGATGCTGCAACGGAAGACAAACTGTTCCTCCTTGAACAAGCGGATCTCTTCTCTTCCAGCAGCGATTCATTTTATAAGTATACTGCGCCGACCGGTGATCGCGGCAGTGCCTATGGATTTATCCCCGATGCTTATAAGGCGGATGAGGGAAGAACCTGTAAGAATACAGACTATGCCAAGGCCATGGGAGCCCTGTCTGCCTCCAATGGCAATGCAGTCTGGATGATGCGAACCCCGGCCTACTATGTAGAGAAGTATGGGGATGCTATCAGCGGAACCGGACAAATCCTGGATATGGAACTTGCTTCAAATGATTTAGCAGGTCCATTCGGTATTCGTCCGGCCATGACCATTGACCTTAGTAAAACGGATTGTTATAAAATCGGAGATAAGATACGATCGACCAATAAAAACAGTATTACACTGAAAAGTGAGTATATAAACAAAAATGCCGCAGATGCCGCCTTTTCCATCGGTGCATCCTCCGCCAACCCCTTATCCTATTATTCCAGTGATGAAAGTGTTGCAGTTGTCTCAGCATCAGGAAAGGTGACCCTGAAAAACTCCGGTATCATTGCGATTATGATCGCGGACCAGGTGACCGGAGACATGAGGTGGGTACAACTCTATGTTGCTCCGAAAAAAATAACGGCCATCAGTGCAAAACGGACTTCCAGTAAGAGTATTAAGGTCAGCTGGACCCCTGCGAGTACCAATGTGGACTACTATCGGGTCTGCTGGTATAACAGTACTAAGGGAAAATGGGTGCAGAAGGCCTTGCTAAACGGAGGGAAAACCAGTTACACCTATACCGGAGCCAGCCCGCTTAAAACTTATAAGTTCAAGGTGCGCCCATTGCTTGACCGCATCCCAATCTGGTCTGACGGGTATCATTCCTGTGATGGAGCCTTCTCCAGCGTGGTATCTGTCAAACCGGTCCTTTCGAAAGTCACCGGAGTTTCCGTGAAAAGAAAGAAGACCAGCGCCGTGCTGAGATGGAAGAAGGTCACCGGGGCATCCGGATATAAGATCTACCGGAAGAAGAGCGGCAAGTGGGTGTCCATCAAGACGATCAAAAAGGGAAGCACCAGGAAGGCTGTCTACAAGACGAAAAAGAAAAACAGCTATAAGATCCGGGCCTACCGCATTATGAGCGGCAAGAAAGTCTATGGCCCCTATTCAAAAGTGGTAAAAAAGTAAATGGACGATCATCATACAGGTTATGATCGGACCATAGGTATTCACGAAAAAGAGTGGTGCTGATTAGGCACTGCTCTTTTTTTCGCAGGATCCATCGAAGGAGGGCATTCATTGACATTAGAATAATAATATGATATTTTTTCAAGGTAATTATCAGGATGGGGGTTGGATTATGGCTGAATTTGCAAACTGTGCAGATATTCGTTTTCCCAATCTGGGAATCTTTTTTTCAAAAGTCGGAAGATATATAGAGATTGATAATTTCCGCATCATGTATTACGGGATCATCGTGGCCAGTGCTTTCCTGATCGGAATGCTGGTTGCTCAGCAGGTGGCAAAGAGAACCGGGCAGGATCCGGAACTTTACCTGGACTATCTGCTCTGGATGGTCATACCTGCGATCCTTGGTGCCCGGGCATACTACGTAATATTTTCCTGGGATATGTACAAGGATAATCCTATGGAGATCCTCAACCTCCGGCATGGAGGTCTGGGTATCGTAGGCGGTGTGGTCATGGGTGTCCTGGTCCTGCTGATCTTCGCAAAGAGAAGGCAGGTCAGCCCGGCTCTGATGCTGGATACTCTGGCACCCGGCCTGCTGACCGGACAGATCATCGGCCGCTGGGGTAATTTCTTTAACCGGGAAGCTTTTGGTACCTGGACCCATGGTTTGTTCGCCATGCAGATCCCTGTCGATTATTTTAAGCAGACCGGCCGGATGGGAGAGCTGGAGGGAACCGGGATCCTTGATCATCTGGTGACGGTGACCCGAGGAGCGAAAGCATTCTCTTACATCCAGGTTCACCCCACTTTCTTATATGAAGGCATGTGGAATTTTCTGATCCTGCTCATAATATTAGTCTGGTTCCGGAAGAAAACCTTTGATGGAGAGATGTTCTGTATCTACCTGATCGGTTACGGAATCGGGCGTTTCCTGATCGAGAGTCTGCGCATTGACCAGCTGCAGATCGGCACTACCGGAATTGCAGCTACCCAGGTCGTTTGCATCCTGGTCACCATAGGCGGGCTGGCAGTCATTATCCGGAACAAAATGAAAAAGAAAGCCGGCTCCGGACCCGTAACTTGATAATAAAAGTCTATTATGCTATAATGCGGCAAGAGCGTATTTAGCTTGTCACAGGCATAGGAGGTCACAATGAAACGTTTTTGGAAAGATTTGAAGGAGCATTACCGGTATGCTGTGTACGCAGCAAAGTCAGAATTGAAGTCTGAGGTAGCGAACTCCTATCTGAACTGGATATGGTGGGTAC
>CAMOZD010000171.1 GCA_946630645.1 uncultured Lachnospiraceae bacterium | reverse complement strand
AAGAGGCAGGGCAAGGCATATGTCTATATTTGTCATGCAGGACTGATTGATTTTGCCATACCCATCACCATTGACGGCCAGTATGTAGGGGCCATCCTGGCAGGCCAGGTCAAGAGTCCGTCTTATGATAATCTGAAGCCGATTACCAGCCAGACCCAGGAGTGGAAAGAGGATGAGACCCTGACCGGGCTTTATGAGAAGATTCAGACGATTTCCGTTGAGAAGATCAAGGCAGTTGCCCAGATTCTGTGCGACAGCTACAACTACTCGGTCCAGAAGGAGTACGAGAACAAAGTGGAGGCTGAGCTGAGGGAGAAGGACTTCCAGCTGATGAAGGAGGAGAAGCTCCGGCTGGAGATGGAGAAGTCCCTGAGGGATATTGAACTGAAGGCTCTCCACTATCAGATCAATCCACATTTTCTTTTTAATGTATTAAATACTATAGGCAGACTGGCTTTTTTTGAGAATGCCAAAATGACAGAGGACGTGGTCTATTCCTTCGCTGATATGATGCGTTATATTCTGCGGAAAAGTTCAGACCCCTTAAGTTCTTTAAGGGATGAGGTCTTCCATGTCCAGAATTACCTGAAAGTCCAGAAGATCCGTCTGGGAAGCCGGCTCCAGTACACCATAGACGTACCGGAGAAATATATGCCGGTCAAGTTCCCCTTCCTGTCCCTGACCACCCTGGTGGAGAACTCCATCAAGTATGCCGTGGAGAACCGGGCAGCCGGCGGCACGGTGAAGATCAGGGCTTTTGAGAAGAAGGGTGACCTGCAGGTGGAGGTGGAGGATGACGGCGACGGCATCCCGCCGGAAAAGATCGTCTCCATCCTCAGGGGAGATGCCTCCAAGGGTAATATGAAGGGATCCATGGGCCTTTATAATATCAGTTCGAGACTGATCCGGCTTTTCGGTTCGGAGTATGCACTGGATGTGGTCAGTGCCAATAAGCCGGGCAAGGGGACAAAGGTGATTATCCGGGTGCCCATGACGGTATAAGCGAGGCTTTTGCGCCGGTCTTTTGCTGGCCGGAACAGGTTCATCCGGGACCTGTCGTGGATGTGGACAGATTCAGACAGACGATTAGAAAGGCGGTTGCTATTTTGTATAAGATACTGATTGTAGAGGACGAAGAGCTGGAGAGAACTTCTACAAAGATATTTTTAGAAGAGAACCTGCTAGACGCGGAGATTGTCGGGGAAGCCAAGAGCGGTTTCGAGGCCGTTGAGATCATAGATACCAAGGATGTAAACCTCATGCTGGTGGATATTAATATACCCGGCATGAATGGCCTGGAGGTCATCAAATATGCCAGGAAGAGACATCCGGAGATGGTGATCATTATCACCACGGCCTACGACGATTTCACCATTGCCCACAAGGCTATTAAGCTCAAGGTGGATGACTTTCTGCTCAAGCCCATCCGCAAGGAGGTTCTCCTTGCCGCGGTGAAGAATTTCGCCTCCAGGCTGGGCGAAGGAAGAATCACTGATAAGAGTAATAAATTGCTCTCAAAACTGGAAATGGAACTAAAAAAATGCTCTTACAAGGCTAGTGTAGACATTTTAAGAGAGTACATCGACCAGTTATATTTAGAAGAGAAAGATGTCAACATTATCTCCAAGAGATTGCAGGAAGTTGCCAAGCTGGTTGTGCGAATCGCTGAGGAAATGGGTATCAGTGATACCAATGACCTGGTGATGCAGATGGAAAAGCTTAAGATCAAGTACCTGCTTTACAACAACAAGCATGACGCCTACAATGAAGTAATCCGCATGGTGGACCTGCTCTTTGATAAGATGAATATCAAGGGCAAGATGTCCGATGACGGTATGAAGGCGGTTGTGGACTATATTGAGAGGAATCTGAAAAAGGGTATCAGCCTGGAGGATGTGGCCAACCATGTCAATATCAGTACCTACTATCTCAGCAAGGTCTTCAAGAAAGAGATGGGTGTGAATTTCATCACCTACGTGACGGACCGGAAGATGGACATAGCCAAGGAGATGCTTGTGAACACGGATATTCCCGTGCTTAATATTGCCTTGGATCTGGCGTATAACGAAGCCAACTACTTCAGTAAAGCCTTCAAAAAGAAGACAGGATATACGCCATCTGAGTATAGAGAAAAATTCAAAATAAGAAAGGGGGGAGAAGATGAAACGCTTTAAACTTTCCACGGAAGTTCTGTTCAGTGAGGATGCGATTGATGCGCTGCTTGAGCTCAAGGACGTGAATGTAGTTCTGATCACCGACAAGTTCATGGTGGATTCCGGTATGGTGGATATTATCAAGAAGAAGCTGGCTAACTGTGCAAGTGTGGCAGTGTTCAGTGAGGTTATCCCGGACCCGCCCATGGACATGATCGAGAAGGGTATTAATTTCCTTCAGGATAAGAACTGTGATTACGTTGTCGCTCTCGGCGGAGGATCCTCCATCGACGCGGCCAAGGCCATTGTTTATATGGACAAGAAGGTCAATGACGTGCAGAATCCGGAGACGGCGAAGCGGATCAAGTTGATCGCTCTTCCCACCACAAGCGGTACCGGATCAGAGGTTACACAGTTTGCGGTGGTGACAGACTCGAAAACCGGCAAAAAGATTCCGCTGATTGACGAAAGCCTTATGCCGGATATAGCAATCCTTGATCCGGAGCTGGTTAAATCAGCGCCGCCGTTCATTACTGCGGATACTGGTATGGATGTGATCACCCACGCCATCGAGGCCTACGTGGCTGAGACGGCCAGTGACTGTTCTGACGCACTTGCGGAGAAGGCTTCTGAGCTCGCTTTTGAGTACCTGCCTCGCTGCTATCGTAACGGATACGATATCAAGGCAAGAGATAAGATGCACAGGGCATCCTGCCTCGCAGGTATGGCCTTCAGTCTGGTTAACCTGGGACTGAACCACGGTATCGCTCACGCGCTCGGCGCCATATTCCACATTCCTCACGGACGGGCCAACGCCCTGGTACTGCCCCACGTCATCGACTTCAATGCCGACATGACCAGAGAGGCAGCCAAGCACAGCAATGACTCCGCGAAGAAGTATCAGAAGCTGGCCAGGATTATAGGACTTCCGGCACCGACACCTAAGGTTGGCGTGACCAATCTGATCGCTGAGATCAACCGTCTCATGCGCTACATGGACCGCCCGCAGTGTATCACTGAGTGTGGGATTTCCCTGGAAGAATTCGAAGCAAACAGACAGGAAATTGTCAACAGAGCCATGGTAGATGCCTGTACTCTGGCCAACCCTAGAAAAGTTACTCCGAATGATATCAACAGAATTCTTGACCGCATCGCAAAATAATCCCAGTGCGCTGCGGGGAGATGCGGAAGAAGCCGCATTTCCAAAGAAAAACATAGCAACAAAGTATCATGAAATTGCTCGTGAATGTGAGCTTTTCTGTGTCTAAAAGCTAAAAAATTATAGGCACTAGCCAAGTTATTTTGTGAAAATTGCTATATAATTATCTTATCCTATAAATCAACCTAAGAAAAGTCTGTCCAAAAACCCAACCCAGTTGGACAGAACAGCACTTTATAAGGAGGTCAATTATGCAGAAAGAAGCTTTAGGAATGATTGAAACCAAAGGTTTGGTTGGCGCAATCGAAGCTGCCGATGCCATGGTTAAATCAGCAAACGTAACTCTCGTTGGTTATGAGAAGATCGGATCCGGTCTCGTAACAGTTATGGTAAGAGGCGATGTAGGTGCAGTTAAGGCATCTGTAGACGCTGGTACAGTTGCAGCTGATAAAGTTGGTACCGTAGTTTCCAGCCACGTCATCCCAAGACCGCATAACGACGTAGAGAAGATCTTACCACAATAAGAGAAGTCTTAGTCTGATTGATCAATTATTAATGGAGGTATAATTCAATGA
>CAMOZD010000170.1 GCA_946630645.1 uncultured Lachnospiraceae bacterium | reverse complement strand
GTGATTCTCATAATTTGACTTGCCATAAAAAAAGTCGCCTCCTTTTCGCACTGAATCGTAGTACGACAAGCGGTGACTGTACACTCTTCCGTGTGTGTCACAGATGACTCCACACGATTGCGCCTCTCGGCGCTGTCTAGTAAAATGTTGGTACAGTGACTTGTCGCCAGTTTCTTTAACTTGACATTCGCTCCACGGAAAAACCTGCATCCATGTGCAGCAACCTCACGCTTCACAGCTATCATGTCACACAGCACCTAATATTATACATGATACAAAAAATAAATCAAGCCCCCAGTTTTATTTTTTCTACATTAAAAATAATTCACTACCCAACAGCTTTTCAAAACCCCTTATGATAGAAAAAACCGACCCTGGAAAAAGGTCTTACGACCATAGCTTTCGCACCGTGAACAAGGCTTACGCCCGCTTTAGCGGGCGAGTTTGCGGAAGGCGCGAATCATCAGCGGCGGAAGAAAATCCGCAGGTATAGCTGGTTTATTTCCTATAGGTATCTTACCTGAAAAACCGGTCCGTAATCACTCCCGGGCCCACATATAGCAGAAGGCCTGGGTTCTGGCGGCAAAACACTCTGTCTTAAGCAGGGCCCTCACCTCTTCTTTGGTGTACCAGCCCGGCTCAATCTCCTCCGTAGAAGAGCTGCTCTTTGCGAACTCCCCCTCGGCCGTCCCAAACAGGCAGGTATTCATCTCATTACTGAAGCCGATGGCAGAATAACTCTTGTCCAGAACCTCATCCACACTGACAAGATCAAGGCCTGTCTCCTCCTTAAGCTCCCTCCTGCCGGCTTCCACCACATCTTCACCGGAATCGATGAGACCCGACGGAAAATTATAAACCCACATGCCCATGGCCAGGCGGTACTCCCGGCTCAGCAGCAGTCTCTCTCCCGCCCTGTCGGTCAGAATCATAATAACCGCCTCGGACTTCATATTATTGAGCTCCTCAAAAGTCTTCATATCCTTATTGCGGCTGATCATCTCATAGATTTTCTCCCGGCCGTCCTCCGTCTCATAGGCGATATCATACCTGTTGATAAAACGGCCTTCATGTACCTTACTGATTCCCTTAAATATCATTCCTGTCTCCTCTTCATTTGCCGCGGACATCCCTCTGTCCGCCATAGGTCCGGCATCCTAATCTACAAGCTTGTAGCCAGAAGCCATAGGGTTATAGGTATCCCTGATTCCTTCTGTAACATAAACATTTTTATCCTGGTCCACCAGGATGCCCTCGGCCCCATAAAGGTCCAGCAGGTCCAAAGCCTTTTCCCGGCCAAGGACAAAACAAGCTGTGGACAGGCCGTCAGACAAAAGACCACTGTCACAAATCACCGTCACTGAAATCAAACCACTGTCCGCCGGATAACCGGTGTGGGGATCAAGAATGTGGTGATAGCGCTTACCATCCTCTTCAAAATATTTCTCATAATCACCGGAAGTGGATACAAAGTGAGTCCCCTCCAGACTGATATAAGCCATCAGTTCCCCGGTCAGTCCCCGCGGGTCCTGTATGGGCACTTTCCAGGGCTGGCCGTCCGGCTTGCTTCCATATACCAGATTGCTTCCGCCGATAGACACCACAGCCCCGGCAATGTCTTTTTGGTCTTTCAAAAAGTCAGCCACCCTGTCACATCCGATCCCTTTACCTGTCGCCCCGAAATCAAGGGTACAACCGTCATCCATTTTCAAGGTCAGGCCAGCCTCATCCAGATGCACCTTTTCCCAGCCGGCTTTTCCCAAAGCAGCAGCGATCTCTTCCTCCGACGGAACCGAGGGATTATCTCCCTCAATATCCCAGAGTCTGGTGAGCATACCGATGGTGGGGTCAAAGGATCCCTGGCTTTTCTCCGCCAGGTCCAGGCTCATGGCAGTCCAGCCGCAAAAGTCCTGGCTTAGACTGCTCTCTTTTCCCCCTTGTGAAGAGTCTTTGTTAACCCGGGCGATCTCACTATCGTCAATCCTCCAGGACAGCTCTTTCTCCTCCAGGTCTTTCAGCAGGTCATGGATGTCACCGGTCAGGTCTTCCCTGCCGTAAATCTTAGCCTGGAAAACCGTATCCATAACAAAGTCTGTTTTTGAGAATTCCTGTGGGCTGCTTTCTCCTGCCTGGCTCCCTGCTCCGGTCCCGGTCACCAGACTGCCGGCCCCGCCCATGGAGCAGGCAGATAAAAAAAGAGCCGCGGAAAGGATCCCGCAGACCAGGCCGGATCTCCATAAGCAGGCTCTGGCCCGGTCCGCTTCTCCCTGTCCTGCCTGGCAGCTTCCCGGTCCTTTTACGGGTTTCTTATTAAAACCGCGATTACTATAATCAAACCATCGGTTAGTTAACTTATTTCTATTCAACTTAGCTATATTCAACTTATTTATATTTATCTTATTTAAATTTATCTTATTTATATTCAACTTATTTAATAAGTAGCTTCTCATATTTCCAATTCCTATCCAGGTCTCCTGCCCCTATTCCAGCATCTGTCTTATTAACGGCTCGAGCCTTCGGATCAGCATACCACTGACAAGGCCAATCAAGAGGCCGGCAGCCAGGCCGGAAATAATCAGAACCGGCAGATAATAAAGCAGGGCTCCCGTCTCCAGAACTGCCATGGCTACCAGAATCTGTCCCAGATTATGAAAGACGCCTCCTGCTATACTGACACCCGTAGCTGAAAAACGGCCATTTTTTTTCAGGACTGCCATGGCCAGCATACTCAAAAGAGCACCGGCCCCACTGTAAACTATGGCAAAGCCATTGCCAAATAGAAGGCCCGAAAGAAGAACCCGGGCCATGGCAATGGCCATGGCCGCAGGAAAACCTGCCGTGTAGAGCAGGATCATATTCACGATATTGGCAAGTCCCAGCTTCACACCGGGGATCCCCAGATTAATGGGAACCAGGGTCTCCAGATAACCGGCCACCAGGGCCAGGGCCAGGAACATTCCATATAGAGCTGTTTTTTTTGCAGACATTCCTTTCCTCCGGCCAGACTTCCCGGGGAAATGCTGTTCCCCGGTCAGGTGGCTTTTATCTTCTGTCAGCTTATATCCTCCGGCCAGACGACCTCTGTCTCCTGCCGGTTTATGTCCTCCGTAAAATCTCCAGCATCCTGTCAGCGTCCTGTCCACCTGCCACTGGCGCCACAGGGAAGAGTCAGTCCAGTGACTGTCACAGGAAGACCAATCTCTTCTGCCTCCACCCTGCCCCCGTGCTTACTGGCTATGGCCGTTCCCAGCATATAGGAAAGGACAGCCGGCTGCAGGCCTGTAGTGTACGAGTTAATCAGGAAAAAGAGAGGATCATCGGAGAGCAGTTTCTCACAAAGTTCAATCAGAGGGTACACTTTTTCCTCAATCTTCCAGATCTCCCCCTTTGGCCCCCGGCCGTAGGAAGGTGGATCCATGATAATTCCGTCATAACGGTTCCCCCGTCTCAGCTCTCTCTCGACAAACTTGACACAGTCATCTACCAGCCAGCGGACAGGCTTGTCCGAAAGACCTGACAGGGCCGCGTTTTCCTTAGCCCATCCTACCATACCTTTGGAGGCATCCACATGGACAACAGAGGCCCCGGCCGCCGCGGCACTCAAGGTCGCCCCTCCTGTATAGGCAAAAAGATTAAGTACTTTGACCGGTCTTCCTTCCCCGGTCCTCTTCCTTATGAGGCCGGAAAACCAGTCCCAGTTGACGGCCTGCTCCGGGAAGAGGCCTGTATGCTTAAAATGGAAGGGCTTGAGTCCGAAGGTCAGGTTCCGGTAGCTGATCTGCCACTGTTCAGGCAGGTCAAAAAACTCCCATTCTCCCCCACCCCGGCTGCTTCTGTGATAGTGGGCATTCAGCCTTTTCCATCTGCCGTCCTTCCTGCTTATGTCCCAGATCA
>CAMOZD010000169.1 GCA_946630645.1 uncultured Lachnospiraceae bacterium | reverse complement strand
AGGACCGGTGTAGCGGGAATCTTCCTCGTCCAGAAAATGCATGCTGTCATTAAAGCGGGTCACCAGGTCGAAATGGCCGACAAAAGTACATTTCGTCCGATCATAGACCTGGGCCTCCAGGTCATAATAAGCCTTGGAAAGCCTGTAATAATCACCTCCGAAAAACTCCCTGCAGAGGCTTTCCATCATCTCTTCCGAGTAATCGACGGAAATGGGATATTCCGTAGGAACATCCAGAAAATGAGTAGACCCGATCAGGTAGTCAGCCCCCAGGGCACAGGCAGGGTCATAGAGAACGTCCAGCTCAACCCCGCAAAGAATCTCTATCCGGTCCCTGTAGACCTCCTTAAGTCTCCCAATCTCCGCAAAATACTTATCAATATCCATATGAATATCCGGGTCCATATGACCCGAAAAACCCAGCTTGGTAAAACCCAGGGCAAGAGCCTGCTTCACCATATCCTCCGCCGTATCCCGGCCATCACAAAAAACAGTATGCGTATGAAAATTCGTGAGAAGTGGCATACAGTCCTCCTTTCTGATAAATCATCTATTCCTGCCGGGAGCCTCCCAGAACTTCTTTTCCTCTTCCAGCAGCGAGATCAAATCTTCCCTGGACAAGCTGGCGTTTCCTACATCTTCGGCACCCAGAATATTTTCAGCCAGCCGGTATTTGGATTTCTGCAAATCCACAATTCTTTCTTCAATGGTACCCTTGGCGATCAGCCGGTAAACAGTCACAAGCTTTTGCTGGCCTATCCGGTGGGACCGGTCTGTAGCCTGGTTCTGGGCGGCCAGGTTCCACCAGGGATCATAATGGATAACCACATCGGCACCTGTCAGATTGAGTCCGGTGCCGCCCGCCTTCAGGGAAATCAGGAAAACAGGTACAGGTCCGGTTCCCTCTTCCTCCATATTTTCAGAAAGGCTGTCCTCCTTCACTGTATTCGTGGGGAAAGTATCTTCCTTTGTACTGCTTATGGTGGAGTCTTCTTTGTCCTTTGCCTTGAGATTGATACCTTGGTTGAAAGCGTGGACCAGCTCTATCCTTTTTTCCTTGGGTGTGGAACCGGTTATTTCATAGTAAGGAATCTCATCTTGGTCTAACCTTTCTTTGATGTGGTCCAGCATGGTGGTAAACTGGGAGAAAATCAGGGCCCGGTGCTCTCCTTCTATCAGGTTATGGATCAATTCCATACAAAGCTCCAGCTTAGCAGACTCTCCCTCATAATTATCAAAGCACATACGGGGATCACAGCAGATCTGCCGCAGCCGTGTAAGCTGGGATAATATTTTGATTTTATTGGCCCTGAAGTCCTCG
This sequence comes from uncultured Lachnospiraceae bacterium, assembly GCA_946630645.1. GTDB lineage: Bacteria > Bacillota > Clostridia > Lachnospirales > Lachnospiraceae > Anaerobutyricum. Next base: position 2,574 of record CAMOZD010000169.1, on the reverse strand, counting down.
TCGGATTCGGCGGCCAGGGTTTGCAGAAGCTCTGTAGCCTGGGCATCGTAAAGCTGCTGCTGGTCTTCTTCCATCCTGGCATATAAAACTTCTTCCATTTTTTCCGGTAGCTCTTTTAGGACATCCGCCTTCAGTCGGCGAAGAATAAAGGGAGAGGTCATACGCTGCAGCATAAGCAGGGCTTCCTCATTCCATTTTCTGGTGATGGGAATCTCCAGATCGTCCCGGAAGGTTCCATAGTCATAGAGAAAACCGGGCATGAGGAAGTCAAAGATAGACCAGAGTTCACTCAGTCTGTTTTCTATGGGGGTACCTGTGAGGGCAAACCGGCTGACACCCTTCAAAAGCTTGACCGATCTGGCCGTTGCTGTCCTGTGGTTTTTTATGTATTGGGCCTCATCCAGGACGATGAAGCGGAAAAGACAGTCCTCGTAGCCGGCGATATCCCTTCTGACCAGGTCGTAAGAGCTGATCAGGACATCATAATCCTTATAGTTCTCAATCTTTGCCTGCCTCTCTTCCGGGCTGCCGGTTATGGTTCCGGTTACCAGTTCCGGGGCAAATCTGCCAAGTTCCTCCTGCCAGTTGTAGACCAGGGAGGCCGGACAGATGACCAGGGCCGTGGCGGGAGCCTCCTCACTTCTCTCCATGTGCTCCAGTTTATCTGCCAGGAACAGGGTGATGGTCTGAAGGGTTTTTCCCAGACCCATGTCATCGGCAAGAATACCGCCAAAGCCATTTTCATCCAGGAGCCTCAGCCAGCGGTAGCCGGTTTCCTGGTAGCTTCGAAGGATCTTTTGCAGGGAGGGAGGAGTCTGGAAGCCACTGTCCTTGACATTGTGGAAATGAGATACCAGGTCCCGGTAGTGCTGGTCCCGGTCCGTGTAGAGGTCGGGGGCCAGGGAAAACATTTTATCAAGATACAGGGCCCGGTAAGCAGGCAGCTGCATTTTACCCTCTACAAATTCCCCGGGAGGAATCTGCAGGGCTTCCATCAGCTGGCCCAGGGCTTCCACAGTTTCATTTTCATCGATTTTAAAATAATCACCGTTCTCCAGTCTGGCAAAATGCTTCTTTTGTTTATAACGGTGGAGGATGTCTAAAAGCTCTTCTTTAGACAAATCATCGCAGCTGATTCTCAGGTCCATGAGATTATTGCCCACAGAGACATCTGCCTGGAAATGGGCTTTTCTGCGGATCTTTAATCTCCGGAAACGGTCTGTGACCTCTATGTCGGCCAGGGCGGAAAGCTGGTCTAAGCCCTGGCTTAAAAACTCATAAACTGCCTCATCTTTTCTGTGGCAGTACATAAGCTGGTCCTCTTCTGACTGCTGGCGGAGGTAATGGCTTAAAAGGTCGTAGACTTCATACTCACTGTTCCGGTCCCGGTAGCCGGCCAGACGTAAGTCGCCTCTTTCTTCGGCGGGCAGGTCAAGAAGACTGTGGACCATGTCTTTGTAGCGGACCTGGGGGCGGCAGTAGATGATGCCGTCTTCCACGTCCAGGTAGCAGGTGAATTCCGGTGCCGGCGGCAGGTAGGACCGGATCAGGTCCTGGTCGTATTCGATAATGTCCACATGGTCCATGGCCTGGAGCCTGGGCAGGGTTCTCCTGTAAAAATAAGCCAGATGGTTCCTGCCGATCCGTACGGAAATCCTGCCCCGGTCAGCCGTATCCAGCAAGGGCTTCAGTTCTTTGGTCTGGTCTTCTTCGATGCCATTGAAATAAGGGTCTTCCATATAGTAGGCCATGGAGGCCCCATAGAAAATGGGTGGACAGCTGCCTGTCATAATGACTCCCTGGAAGATATGGGAGGAGGGATGTATGTCGGCGTGGATTTCCAGCAGCAGTCTCAGATCTTTGATACGGAAGTTAAGATAGGTTTTGTTTTTGAGATTATCTGTCCGGAAATTAGCTTCTACCGGCTGACCGCTGTTACAGGCAAGCCTGAAAAAACTGTCCAGCCGTTCTCCCAGTAAGGGAAGTGAGCCTTTTAAGGGAACCGGACCCTCCTGGTCCCGGCTGCTTGTCCGGTAACGGATCTGCCAGCTGTCGATCTCCTGCTGCCTGCTGTCCACGGCCTGGCATAGAAAATCATACCATGGCAGGGAGGCTTCCTTTAGACTGTCCCGGCCCAGAAGGAGCTTTTCCTTGCTGCCAAACTGCCGGCTCTTATGGAGCTTCATAGCTTCTACATAATCAGTGATATCTTTAATCTTATAATAGTTATCTTTGCCAATGCGGAAGCTGGCTTCCATCCCGTGATCATAAATGAAAAGGTAGGGTTCAAGGCCTATATTCTTACTCAGACGGTTGGCCGGGCCGGAATCCTTGTCCTGCTTTTCCGGGGTCCGGTCCGATTCATAGCCGGCTCCCAGCAGATCCATCAGCAGCTGGCCGGAATCATTGGTACTGTCTCCCGGGTTAAAGCGCCTCAGGTAGTCCTGGGTCAGGAGAATGGCGGCAATCTGATGGCGGCACAGAGTTCTCTCCAGATAGGAATTCCGGTCATAGCGGTAGTGGCAGAGCTTGCTGCTGCAGTAGGAATCCAGGATCTTGTCTCTGCCAAAATCC
>CAMOZD010000168.1 GCA_946630645.1 uncultured Lachnospiraceae bacterium | reverse complement strand
CTGGCCTGCTTCTTCTGCTTCCCTGGCGGCTGCTTCTTCTGCTTCCTTAGCGGCCTGGGCTTCTTTGATGGCAGCTATGGCAGCATCAGCGTCGCCGTCAGCATCAAGCAGGGCCTGCTTAACAACCTTGTAATCAGCGTCTGTGGCATCAAGAACTTTTTCAATTAATTCAATGGTAATCTCCATCTTATTTCCTCCAGTCTCTTTTAAATATTGTATTTGGTATCCTTAAAGATGTCTTGTTTTGTTTTGATCTTATAGGAGATGCTCTTTAAGGCGTCTTTAGATGTCTTGCTCATAATATATCATAAATCAGGGAAAATGTTAAAACATTGTATAAAAAGATATTGGAAGAGTTTCATGGTATTTTCCTCAATTTTTGTTTTTCTATGGTAAAATATAAAAAAGATTAAAAAATTTGAGATTAGTGGAAAGGAGGAAGCAGTATGGCCATAGTGGCAGCATATATGGTGCCCCATCCGCCCATCGCCCTCGCGGAGATTGGAAGAGGTGAGGAGAAGAAGATTCAGGCGTCCCTCGATGCTTTTGGGGAGATTGCAGAGGATATAGGTTCCATGAGACCGGAGACGATCATCCTGACATCACCTCATGCAGTCATGTACCGGGATTATTTTCATATTTCACCGGGTGACAGGGCAAGAGGAGATTTTGGCCGTTTCCGGGCCGGTCAGGTCAGGATGGAAGTGGATTATGACAGAGACCTGGTGGACCGGATCAGCCAGATTTGCAGGGCCAGGTCCTTTCCTGCAGGAACCTTGGGCCAGCTGGACCCATCCCTGGATCACGGGACCATGGTACCCTTGTACTTTATTAATAAGGTTTACACGGATTATAAACTGGTGAGAGTGGGACTCTCCGGCCTATCCCTCCAGCAGCACTGGCAGCTTGGAACCATCATCAGCCAGGCCCTGGACCAGATGGGGAGAAAGGCTGTTTTTGTGGGCAGCGGAGACCTGAGCCACTGCCAGAAAAAGGAGGGCCCCTATGGTTACCGGCCCCAGGGACCGGCTTATGACGAGCGTATTATGGATGTGATGGGGCGAGGCGCCTTTGAGGAATTACTGGATTTTGACCAGGATTTTCTTGAGGAAAGTATGGAATGTGGTCACCGGTCCTTTACTATTATGGGGGGAGCTCTTGCTGGCAGACAGGTTCAGGCCCGGTTACTTGCCCATGAGGCCAGCTTTGGAGTTGGCTACGGTTTTGTCATCTATCACCTGTAACAAGAGGTTTGAAGGAGGATTTGTTATGGATGCTTATGTAGCACTGGCCAGGAATACTATAGAATCTTACATCAGGTACCAGAAAAGGTACCGGCCGACACGGGAGGAATTGACCGAGGAGATGTTGTCCAGTCAGGCAGGCGCCTTTGTTTCTATCCATGAGAAGGGGCAGCTGCGGGGCTGTATCGGAACCATATTGCCGACAGAGAAAAATCTGGTTATGGAGATTGTCAGAAATGCCATTGCTGCTTCTACCAGGGATCCCCGTTTCCGGCCCATAGAGGTCTGGGAATTGCCCTACCTGGATATCAATGTGGATGTGCTTACGGAGCCGGAGAAGATTAAGTCCAAAGATGATCTGGATGTTAAGAAATATGGTGTTATTGTGGAAAAGGGAAGAAGAAAGGGTCTGCTGCTGCCGGACCTGGAAGGGGTGGATACGGTGGAGGACCAGATTTCCATAGCAAAACAAAAGGCCGGGATACTGGAAGATGATCCTTTTGTGACCCTCTACCGTTTCGAGGTAATCCGTCATGTCTGAGACCATCTGTCCCGTCTGCTTCCATCATTGTGCCCTGAAACCAGGGCAGACAGGCCGCTGCCGGGCCAGGAAGAACGTCAGGGGAACCATCATTCCGGTGAATTACGGAAAGCTGACGGCCTTGGCCCTGGATCCCATCGAAAAAAAGCCCCTGTATCATTTTCATCCAGGGTCCATGATCCTTTCTGTGGGCAGCTTTGGCTGCAATATGGCCTGTCCCTTCTGTCAGAACCACAGCATAGCCGCTGTGGGAGAGGAGGACTGCGGGAGGCTTTACCAGCTTTCTCCTGAGGAGGTCTGCGGGCTGGCTCTGGACTGGCAGACCAGGGGAAATATAGGGGTGGCTTATACCTATAATGAGGCCCTGGTCGGCTATGAGTATGTCCGGGATACGGCCAGGCTGGTCCGGCAGGCAGGTCTTCGTAATGTCCTGGTCACCAATGGACTTTGCCAATTGCCTGTTCTGGAGGAGATCCTCCCTTACATGGATGCCATGAATATAGACCTTAAGGGTTTTCGTCCGGAAATATACAGGAAGCTGGGCGGAGACCTTGACACCGTGAAACGTTTCATAGAAAGGGCCTGTCAGTCCTGCCATGTGGAGATTACTTCCCTGATTGTGCCTGGTTTCAATGACGGGCCCGAAGATATGAGGGAAGAAGCGTCCTGGCTTGCCTCCCTGGACTGGGAGATGGTCCTTCATATCACAAGGTATTTTCCCAGATTCAAAATGAAAGAGGCGGCCACGCCTGTAAGCAGGCTGAAAGACCTTAAAAGAGTGGCAGAAGAGTACCTTTGCCATGTGTACCTGGGAAATGTGTGAACTGGCTTTACCACGTATAGCTGGAAATGTGTAGTCTGGCCCTTTTTTAGATTCTTCCCCACTATAAAACCGGTTTATATATAATACTAATCTAATGTGCCGATATTACAAACGGTCCGGCCTGTCGGCTGTTATACTATAAATGGATTAGTCTGCGCATTTTATATCTGCGCCCTCCGGGCATGGATTACAGATATTGTGGGAGGAAGTTATGGTTAAAGACAGGATTAAGGTGGGACATTGTATACTGAAAAACCGGATTGTCAAGGCACCCATTTACAGTGGTAGCTGTGTGAAGGGAAGGATAACGGAAGATACGATCCGCCATTATGAGGACAGGACCGGGGATGGCCGTTTCGGCCTGGTGGTTATAGAACACAGCTTTGTCAGACAGGACGGTATGGCCGGTCCGGCCCAGCTTTCTGCGGCCGATGACAGGGCCATCGAGGATATCAGGAAGCTCTGTGAGATTATTCACCGGAATGGCAGTGTAGCCATCCTGCAGATCAATCATGGCGGCTGTGCCGCTGAGAAGTCTTTTTGTGGCTGTGATCCGGTGAGTCCTTCCGGAATCAGTATCAGCTGTGGCCTGCCGGGGTCAAAGCCTAATACCCAAAAGCCGGGGATCCTCACAAAGAATGAGATTCTCGCCCTGGAAGATGCCTATATCCGGGCTGCCAGGAGGGGAATGGAGGCAGGATGTGACGGAATAGAGATCCATTCCGCCCACGGTTACATGCTCAATCAGTTTTATTCCCCGATCAGCAATAAGCGGACCGACCAGTATAATGGCTATACCTTAGAGGGCAGGACCAGGATTCACCGGGAGATTATCCGGGGAGTCCGCCAGGCTATAGGTGACCAGCCCTTGCTGGCCATCAGGATTGGCGGTTGTGATTACATGGAGGGAGGCACCAGGATTGAGGATACGGTGGAAGCTTCCAAAGCCTATGAAGAACTGGGTGTTGACCTCATTGATATTTCAGGAGGCTTATGCAGCTTTGTAAGGCCCGGTCATACAGAGCCTGGATATTTCGGGGAGATTTCCGAGGCTGTCAAAAAAGAGGTCGGGATTCCTGTCCTGTTGACAGGCGGTGTAAAGACTCTGGCTGATGCTGACATGCTCCTTGAGCAGGGCAAAGCTGATCTGATCGGCGTAGGCCGGATCATCACGGCCCAGGCAGACTGGGGCAGAGAGCTGCTGAGTTAGGGCTGAAATCATGAAAGCTTAATAAAGATAAAGAAGGGGCTGTCGCACTAAAGCGGCGGCCCTTTGTCACGTAAAAAGGCAGGAA
>CAMOZD010000167.1 GCA_946630645.1 uncultured Lachnospiraceae bacterium | reverse complement strand
TCCTGAACCTCCTGCAATACCAATAATATGTACATTCATAGCCTTTTCTCCCAATCCATTCCTTATATTTCCTGATCATCGGTATTTTATGGCCAGGAGCCGATATCCCGTCTGCAAGTCCCCTGGCAAAAGCTGCCTGATCGCTGACCTTTAAAAGTCAGCTACTTACTCCCTCAGTAAACACAGGCTTATACGTCAGCCTCTCCCACTTATTCAGCATGAACTTGCTGCTTAGCTGCTTTGATCCTTAGTCAACATAGACCTGCAGACAACCTATTTGCTCCCTCAGTCAATATGGGCCATCAGTTCAGGTACTTCTTCTCTCAGAAAATGTCGTAGCTCCTTCAGCAGCCGGTCCATTTTATCCTGAAAATCTCCCGAATTATCAAAGATCACACGGTTAGGATGGTCCTCCCAGGCATGGAGGCTATGATCGTCCACCACAATGGCTTCTTCCAGGGTCTCTGTCCGGGTATTATTATTATCGCTTCCGTAAAAGGCCTCAGCACCCTTGGCAGCAGTAGTCAGATGAAAAACGGCATCATACCAGCTTAAACATTCCACTTCTGTCAGTCCCAGCCTGGCCAGAATATCGATAAATTCCTGGTCTGAGGAATAGGCCTTATTATCCATAAATCCCCGGTCATAGAGGATAATAATAGACTTGTCCTGGGTCTTGGCAATCTCCTCAGCCGCTCCCGCATAGACAAGCTCCTTGCAGTACTGGAGTTTCATCTGCAGATACTGGTAAGAGTCAGGCGTCAGACAGTTCCAGGGCGCAATCCCCCCACCGATCAACTCAGTCGCTGTCTCAGCCATCACCAGAACCGCATAGTCCTTGCTGAACTCCTCCTTACCCAGCTCCTCCAGCAAGCATTTCATAGAAGTGGTCTTGCCGCCGCAAGGTCCTCCCGTAATCACAATCCGAATCACTTTTCTGCCACCGTCAAGAATATCCATCTATCTACTCCTTTTCTGCCCTATGTTAAACGATTAGTCTTCTCTTTTTTATCATGTTAAAAAATCAGCCTTACCTTTCATGAAACTAAAAGAGTGGCTTTTCTTCTTGTTATGTTAAAAGGACAGTCTTACTTTTTGTAAAGTTAAGAGATTCAGTCCTCTTCTTTGTCATGACAAAAACAGGTATTTCTTTTTTTCAATGATATCTTATCATAATTCTTACTTCCACTTCCACGTTTTTATTCCTTGGATCCACGGAAAAAGGACAGAAGGTATAAAAACTTCCTGCCCCTGTCAGTCTCTTCATTCCTGTTCCGATGGCCTATTGCGGCTTCCTACCTTCCCAATAAGGCTCTTAATCTGCCAATCAAATAAAGAAGCTTCACTTGCTTACGTACTATAAGCTGGTAATAGAGGCATACCATGGAGTGGCGGAAAAAATAGGGGACTATATTAGTGTGTTCCCTGTAATTCGACAACACTCTCTCAAAACAAGGCTGGTCAATAAACTGGAAAAACATCTTTTCCTGGTCTTCCTTGCTGTGCTGCTTAATAAATATGCCATACTTACAGGTACAGACCAGGCTGTAAATAGCCTCTTCATAGTATTTCCTGCTCAAAAAATCAGAAGAAAAGAGCCCCAGATCATCAAAAGATTTCTCTCTGGCCTTCTGCAGATTAGAATAGATCATCTGCAGACGCTCTGCATACTCCGTCATATAATGGGATATGTGTTCATATCTGTATCTGTAGAGAGGCTTGTCAATATAGGCAATCTTTCTGGCATAATAAAAGGCATAGGTATTAAAAACGTTATCCTGCATCCGGACCAAAGTCTTATCAAACTGGATATCATTGTCCTTAAGCATGGAAGCCCGGTAGAGCTTGGCCCATGGCACCGCGATGGCTGCATAATCAAAATTAGGGTGCTTGTATTTATAATCCAGAAGCTGGCCCCAGAGATCCTGCTTGTCCTCAAAGGTCGAAAAAAGCCTGTCTCCCTTATAAAAATGATCCTCCACCGTCTCCTGGTCCAACAGCACCTGACAGCAACAGCAGATGATATCTATGTCATCATGTGCAGCTTTCAACAGGCTTTCAATGATATCAGGATTAACGGCATCATCGGGATCAATAAACATGACCCAGCTGCCATTGGTCACGGAAAGGCCCATGTTTCGGGCCGATGAAACTCCCCCGTTCTCCTTGCTATGGAGGAAAAACCTACTATATTTATTGACATACTCCTGGCAGATCTCATTACTCTTGTCCGTGGAGCCGTCATCTACCAGGATTACCTCAATATTCTGGTAAGACTAGTTGATGATACTGTCCAGGCACTCCCGCAGGCCCTTTTCCTCATTATAGATGGGAAGAATCAGGGAAATAAGAGGATGGTCGATATTTTGGTTGGTATAATCAGGAGTATGATAATCTGACATAGGCTTCTCCTTATACAGTTTATATATATTTACTTATCCCTGCCGTCTCTGGTTAAACTTGCAGCATAAATCCGAATCTAAAAGTGAGCCACTTAGGGGATGGGGGGTGCGGACTTTTTAATTGACGTTTATATTGCAACATGTCATACAAATACTATAAAAGGAGAAAGCACTTGCCGGTAAACAATGATACTTTCTCCTTCTTTCATAGAATTATTACTATTTTTTGTCCGCAGGAAAAACTTAATTTTGATTTTAATCAATAATCCTTCCCACTGTCAAGACATAAACTTAAACTGCGTTTTTTACCTTACCCTCTACGTCCCTCCACTCGACAAGGGGCCTGATTCCCGGCCATCAGACATCCGTTAAAAAAGAACTCCGCCTTTCAGCCCCTTAATCGATATGGACCTCTTCACTTTCTTTCAGTTCTATCTCAAATTCTTCCACATGCATGGTTGAGGATCCTTGGCTATCCTCTTCCTTACTTTTTTTACTCTCACTGTTCTTTACCGCAGTGGAAGCCTCTTCTTCTTCCGTGGACGCCTCGATTTCCTCGGTTGTTTCCTCACCAGACTCATCACTGAGATAGGCCACCGATGGGTCCCGGGTGGCTGCTGTGGCATCCGCTGCCTTATCTACAGTTTGGCCGGTCTCTTCTTTTGTCCCGGTCTTCAGACATCCACCAAGGGCTAACGAGACTGCCAGGAATAGAGATATGACCATGCTGTTTACAAGGATTCTTTTCTTCATCTTATCCGTCTTTCCTTTCTCTTTTATGATCCATGTTAGGATTAATGATCTTAAAATAGTAGCAGTATATTTCGCTGATACCATTGCCGTCCCATCTTATAATTATAACTTCTTTTAATTATTATTATTTACAATTTTTTAGATTTAACATTCCTTACTACTTAAACTCTTTGCATTTTACAATTTTTACAACTTTTAATTCTTATTTCTTGCAATGATTACTTCTTACGATTCTAACTTATTATAACTATTACTTCTGATAATTATCCTTCTGACAGCTATTCCTGGATATTTTTAACGAAAATCATCCAACGTGTCTCTCCCTGGCCCTTCAGGCCTCCGGGAGACTTCGGCCATGATATAACCTTTTTTCTCCAACTGTCCAAGGAAATCCCTTACCGCTTTCCCGGCTTCCTCAGGACTGATCCCGTACTCCTGTGCTGCCAGGGCCTCCATCTTCCTGCTGTCCCCGGTCTCTTCCAGCAGTTTCCAGCAGAAATAGGCCTGGCTGTTGATCTCCTGCACATAGGGCAGCCGGTCCCACTGATTCCTGGCGGCTATGAGCAGGTATTTCCCGCAGATCCCGGTACAGACTATATCAGGGTTTATCCGGTATCTCATATGTCTCCCCCGTTGAAATAAGCAGACAGGGTCTCATGGGCCAGTATGGCCGAGTCCCGGTCCCCTTTGTTCCTCAGCATCCAGACCGGTATATTCTCCAGAAGGTCCCTGGTGAAAGAGACCGCCTGCCGGATCAGCTCCGGATGGCGGAACGGGACA
>CAMOZD010000166.1 GCA_946630645.1 uncultured Lachnospiraceae bacterium | reverse complement strand
TGGACGCCATTAATGACCTGAGGAATGACCGTCTGGACGCCGTAATCCTGGACAAAAATCCGGCCAGTGTTTTCGTGGAAAAGTATAGTTCTGAGATCCAGGCCGTGCCAGGTGGAGATTTCGGCTTTGAAATAGAACAATATGCCATCGCCATTCCTCTTGAAGACTCTGTCCTCATGTACCAGATTAATGAGGTGCTGGGACAGATGAAGGAAGACGGGAGCTATGACAAACTGGTAGAGGAATATATTGACAATTATGAGCCGCCGTCAAGCGGCAACAGCATTGCCGACAAATTCCGTACGGCCTTTATTGAAGAAGACCGTTATAAGCTTTATATCAAGGGCTTTGGCGTCACCATCGCGACATCAGTCCTGGCCGCCCTGATCGGTCTGGTGATCGGAATCATCGTAGCCCTCATGAGGATGTCCGAAACCAGGGAGAGGAAAAGAACCATCTTTTCCCACATAGCAGGAGTATATATAGACATCATCCGGGGTACCCCGGCAGTTTTGCAGCTTTTGATCATGTGGTTTATCATCCTGGCCAACAGTAAATCCCCAATCCTTGTGGCCAGTTTGTCCTTCGGTATCAACAGTGGCGCCTATGTGGCAGAGATCATCCGGGCCGGTATCCAGGCTGTGGACCATGGACAGATGGAGGGAGGCCGGGCCATGGGTCTTTCCACTGTCCAGACCATGCGGTATATCGTCCTGCCCCAGGCACTGAAAAATGCCCTGCCGCCTCTTTGCAACGAGTTCATTACCCTGTTAAAAGAGACTGCCATCGTCGGTTATGTAGGCATGACCGATCTTACCAGACAGGCCAACATGATTACATCGGCCACCTATGAGGCCTTCATGCCCCTGATCGGTGCCGCAGTCATATATTTTACTGTGATCAAGCTCCTGACCATAGTATTTGGAAAATTAGAGAGGAGGCTGCGCGAAAGTGATAACCGTTAAAAACCTGCATAAGAAATTCGGGGACAACCATGTACTCCGGGGAATAGACTACCTTGTAAATAAAGGTGAGGTTGTGGTGATCATAGGCCCCTCCGGGTCAGGTAAGAGTACCTTCCTCCGCTGCCTTAACCTGCTGGAACTGCCCACAAGCGGGGAGATCTGGCTGGATAATGACTGTGTCACAGACCCCAAGACCGATATCAATAAGATCCGCCAGCGGATGAGTATGGTTTTCCAGCATTTTAACCTTTTCAATAACATGACGATACTGGACAACATTACCCTGGCTCCTATGAAGCTGAAAAAAATGTCAAAGGAAGAAGCCGAAAGCAAGGCCATGGCCCTCTTAAAGCGGGTAAACCTGGCCGACAAGACTTCTGCCTATCCCGGCCAGCTGTCCGGCGGCCAGAAGCAGAGGATCGCCATCGTCCGGTCCCTGGCCATGGATCCCGAGGTCATCCTCTTTGACGAGCCTACTTCAGCCCTGGACCCGGAGATGGTCGGTGAGGTTCTGGATGTTATGGTTGAACTGGCCCACCAGGGCATGACCATGGTCTGCGTCACCCATGAGATGGGCTTTGCCAGGGAAGTGGGAACTAAAGTAGTTTTCATGGACCAGGGTGTGATCCAGGAAGAGAACGAGCCTAAAGAATTCTTTGGCAATCCTAAAAACCAGCGCCTGAGGGATTTCCTTTCAAAGGTATTATAAACTTAACAAAGGCAATCTCTGCAAAGCTGATATAAATCTGGCAAAGGCGGTTACCATAAGGTGGCTGCCTTTGTGCTTTTGCCAGAGACCCTCCGGCAATGTAATCCATGATTGATTAAAAAATCATAGTAGGGTATGATAAAAACATGTAAAGGAGATATCAAATGGTTGCAAATATTCTTGTTATTGATGCCCAGGGCGGCGGGATTGGCCGTCAGCTGATCAGTGAATTAGTAAAGAAAAATACCAGGGCCCATATCCTGGCTGTAGGAACCAATGCCACTGCCACGACCCAGATGCTCAAGGCCGGGGCAGACCATGGGGCCACCGGGGAAAACCCTGTGATCGTAGGCAGCCGGAATGCAGATTATATTATAGGCCCCATAGGTATCGTTATAGCAGATTCCATGCATGGGGAGATCACACCGGCCATGGCTGTGGCTGTGGGCCAGAGCAGGGCTGAAAAAATCCTGATCCCTGTTACCAGCTGCGGCAATCATGTTGTGGGTACGGGAGAGGCTAATTTAAGAGATTACATCCAGGAGGCCGTCAGACTGCTGACCGAGTCCCTTGACCGGGATTAAGCAGTCACAATGCTGAACGGCTCCCTTGGCCGGAATTAAGCAGTCATAATGCTGAACGGCTCCCTTGGCCGGAATTAAGCAGTCATAATGCTGAACGGCTCCCTTGGCCGGAATTGACAATATACAGCTGACATGCTATATTTTTTATAGACAGGAAGTCACAAGCGGCTGCAGGAAGCAGCCGGATATAATATAGTAATATTGTAATTTATTATTTTTAAACTGTTTTACTTATTTACAATCTATTTTATGACCATGCATTAGGTAAGGTGCGCCATATTCCAGAAGGAATATAGCGCTTTTTTTAATGTAATCCACTTCAAAAGGAGGACAAAACTATGGCATGTTTTCTGGTACCGGCCGCTGAGGCCGCAGTGACCACCATTGCAAGCAAGGTAATTGAGAAGAAGGAACAGGCAGAGGACAAAGAAAAACTTGCTCAGGGAGTAAGCTTATCAGAATTAAATAAGCCCCATTTTTCAAGTAAGTTAAATAAACTGAATTACATGTTGTGGGGAGGCTCAGGCCTGCTGGCCTTTGAGCACCTGTGGCATGGGGAGATCCAGCCCTTTTTCCCCTTCCTTACGGCAACCGCTAATCCTGCCGATATGACCGCTATGCTTCATGAGATGTCTACGGTTGGAGTTTCCATGGCTGCTCTGGTGACAGGTGTATGGGCTGTCATGACTTTTATCGGCGGCAAAATCGAAAACAGGGAAGCTTCCCCGGAAGAAGCTTTACAGGAGGAGGCGGCTAAATAATGACCTTATTACTGACTGTATTTGCAGCCTTGGTCTCTACCCTGGTCTGGTACTGCAGCGAGGAGGCCCGGGCCCTTAAGGTGGGGGTTCTCTGCTATATGTTCTGGGGTGCCTCACTGATGTGGTTTGTGGATGCTGTTTTTGAATATATGGAGCTTAGAGCTGCCTATTTTACTCCTGCGGCGGCAGATATGCTCAATGACAGCTTCCTGGGTCTTTCGGTAATCGCCCTGGCCATGGTAGTCTGGATGGTCCTTCTTCTTGTGAAGGATCCCAATCATCTTATGAAAAAAAGGCCCTAAACCATTTAAATAAATACTAAATCATCTCAACAAGTACTAAGCCGTACTGATAAAAAGGCTGCCGGACCAGGTGTTGGTGAGTGTTCCCTCTAATTACCATCACCCGGTCCGGCAGCCTTTATCTGCGACAGCTGGTATTCTATTTCCATTCTTATTTGCATTTTATATTTCCATTTTCCCATTTTTTTTAAACAGCTAATGGCTATGATCCAGCAAAAGAAAATGACTCCTTCGAAAATCGATGATCCCTTCCTTTTTCATTTTACCCAGCTCTTTAGAAAGGGCTGTCCGCTCCACGTTCAGATAATCCGCCAGCTGCTGCCGGTCGAAAGGAATATCGAACTCCATGGCATTTTTCTGTAAAGAAACACTGCTCAGATAGGAGAGGACCCGTCCTCTTATGGTATGGGGAGAGATATGAAAGCTTCTGCCGGAAAGATTGAGATTCTTGTGGGCAGATATGCCAAGCAGATTCCTGATCAACTTATACTGCCACAGGTCCTTTGGCAGCAGGTCCCGGATGGCAGCCCTCAGCTTCAGAAAAAGGATCTGGCAGTCTTCATTGGCCCTGACATCCACCAGCATAATTTCCTCATGAAGCAGGGCATAGGTCTCCGCAAAAATGTC
>CAMOZD010000165.1 GCA_946630645.1 uncultured Lachnospiraceae bacterium | reverse complement strand
AGCATTGACAATCGCGGGATCCGATTCCTGCGGAGGCGCCGGTATCCAGGCTGACATCAAAACGATGACCATGAATGGAGTCTATGCAATGAGTGCTGTGACAGCCCTCACTGCCCAGAATACGACCGGCGTGACAGGTATTATGGAAGCATCCCCTGATTTTCTCGGCAAACAGCTGGATGCGGTATTTGAGGACATTTTCCCTGACGCGGTCAAGATCGGGATGGTCTCCTCATCCGACCTCATTGAGGTCATCGCGGATAAGCTGGAACAATATGAGGCAAAAAACATCGTGGTGGACCCGGTGATGGTGGCAACCAGCGGGGCCCGTCTGATTGAGGAAGAGGCCATTGAGACTCTGAAGACCAGACTGCTGCCCCTGGCCACTGTGATCACCCCCAATATCCCCGAGGCAGAGATCCTTACCGGTATGACCATTCAGGATGAGGCCAGTATGGAGCAGGCCGCCAGGGTCTTGTTCGAGACCTATGGCTGTGCGGCCCTGGTCAAGGGAGGCCACAGGATCAATGACGCCAACGATGTTTTGTACAGTGCTGAGACTAAGAGTCCGGTGTGGTTTCAGGGAATACGGATTGACAACCCCAATACCCATGGGACGGGCTGCACTCTTTCCAGCGCCATTGCTTCCAATCTGGCAAAAGGCTGTGGATTGGTGGAAGCAGTAAAAAGAGCCAAAGATTATTTGTCAGGAGCTCTGGCAGCTATGCTGGATCTGGGAAAAGGGTCCGGCCCACTGAAACACAACTTTGCCCTTAGAGAGGAGGCCTGAGATGACAATGGAAAAAAAGCAGAAATTTGATGGTTATGCCAGCCAGTATGACGAATGGTTTATGAAGAATGACAAGCTCTTTACCAGTGAACTGAGGCTTTTTAAGAAGGCCCTGGGAGATATCACAGGCAAGAAACTTTTGTCCGTGGGCTGTGGCAGCGGCCTTTTTGAAAGCTATATTGACTGCTCTAATGTAGAGGGAATAGAGCCGTCAGAGGATATGGGCAGGATCGCTGAAAAGCGGGGAGTAAATGTGATTAAGTATGGTATGATTGAGGATGTGGACCTGCCGGAGGCAGCCTACGATATCATTTACTTCAACGGGAGTTCCAGCTATATGGAGGACCTGACCCCGGTCTATGACAAGAGCCTCCGGGCCCTGAAGGAAGGCGGAAGGCTGATCCTTCTGGATGTACCCAAGGAGAGCGCCTTTGGTTTCATGTACCTGCTGGGCAAGAGCCTGGGCACCTATGACCACGAATATCTGAAAGATACCATGCCAGATCTTCCCTATCCCCTGGCTCTGGCGGCCTCAGGAGTATGGCATTCTACAGAGGAGAAGATCAATGTACTGAAAGATCTCGGTGTGACCAGATTCGAATTCTACCAGACCCTGATCAAGAATCCTCTCTACACCAATGAGGAGCCGGAAGAGGTGGCAGAGGGCTACAAGAGCGGAGGCTATGTGGCTATTATCGCAGAAAAATAAAGAGGTTATACTATGAAGCTGTCAGAACGCTTATATGACCAGGTAAAAGACCTGTGGAAAGAGGCTGCCCGTAAGCCCTTTGTCCTTGCCATGGCAAAAGGGACTCTGGACCAGGACCGTTTCCGCAATTATATGCTGCAGGACTACCTGTATCTGCTGGATTATATCGATATCCTGCAGGCGATCCTAAGGCTGGCTCGTGACCCGGACCTGCAGGCCTTTCTGGAAAATGTCATAGAGGATACCAAAAAAGAGACCTACCGGGTCCATGTTCCCAATATGAGAACAATCGGCATAAGTGACCAGGAAATCAAAGAGACGAAAATGGATCCGGTCATCGGAGAATATTTACATTATATGTGTCAGCAGGTCCATGACCAGGGCCTCCTGGCCGGTCTGACAGCCCTGCTCCAGTGTTCCTGGGTCTATGCCTATATCGGCCAGGTGATGACGAAGCAGTATCCGGAAGAGATCAGCAGATCTCCTTATAAGAGCTGGTTTGATGCCTATGCCTGCCCGGAATATGTGGCGTCCAACCAGAAATGGATTGACTATGTGGATCAGGAAGGCTTTGGTCTGGACCAGGATGAATTGGATAAACTATGCCGGATTTTTGAAATCTGTGCCGGTTATGAGAACCGTTTCTGGGATAGCTTATATGCATACAGGTCTTAAGTACGTCCATAATTTGCAATAAGTCTTAAGTATGCCCATAATTCGCAATAAGTCTTAAGTATGCCCACAGGTTGCAATAAGCTTTAACTATGTCCACAAGCTGCAATAAGCCTTAAGTATGCCACAATCTGCAGAGTTGGCAGGCTGCCGGACTAAGTTGAGTTAAGCAGGCCTGGCTGCCCTGGCTTCAGGAAGAACTCCCTGCCGGTGTTTTGCCGGATTGGTGAAAAAGGATAAAAGAAATATATCTGTAATTGTAAATTTTGCAGACGGATATGCTACAATGGGATTGATGGTTGCTGCCTGGTCAGGCGGAGCCATTGATCTCATTTTTTAATAGTAATTATTTAGGTGCGGGACTATGAAAAGAAAAAATGCAAAGGAAATACTGGCAGAATCTTTCCTGGAACTGGCCAGGAGCAAGAATATCGATAAGATTACGGTCAAGGATATCACGGAGAATTGCGGTTATTCCACGGCAACCTTTTACAGGCAGTTTAATGATAAATACGACCTGATTGCCTGGTCTTATACCTGGGGGGTATCAGGAATCATGGACAGGATCGACCAGGATTGTTATGAGTGGAGGCAGAGCCTCCTTGACGGGGCCCTCTATTTCCAGGAAGAGGCAGAAGTGCTTAAGAATCTTTTTCTCCACACCAGCGGCCATGATTCTTTTATCCGTTATATGACCGATATCAACAGTAATGAATTGACCAGATTTATACTGAGGATTACCGGGAAAAAGAGCCTGGACCAGAAGACGGAGATGTATGTGCGTCTTTATTGCATGGGGACGGTTTCCCTGACCTGTGAGTGGGTTCTTGGAAGGTATGATGTGACAGCGGAGGAACTGGCAGAGGTTTATGAGAAGTCGCTGCCAATCCCCCTTCACCCCTATCTTTTGTAATATGAGAGATTTTTGAGGATTTATCTCATTATGAGAAGGATAGGGATGATTATGAATTGAAAGTTCTCTTGTTTTGAGTAGAATGATAGTAAAGGTTGCACACAATAATATTGAGTACAATATAAAACATACTATTCTTACAAGGAGGATTTTATAATGACAAAAGTTGAATTTTTACAGGAATTAGCAAAAGGATGGTTTGGCAATTCACAGCAGCACTCTATTCAGGCCCAGCTCTTAAGACAGCGTGGATTTGGAAAGCTGGCTGACAAGATCGCAGAAGAGTCTGATGAAGAGTGGGAAGAGGCTAAGAAGGTCAATGCCCGCCTGATTGAGATGGGTGTTACTCCTAAGGTTGAGCTGGTAGAGTATCCGGTATTTACAGATATTAAGGAAATGCTTGAGTATGACTGCAAGGATGCCGCCGAGGCCCTTCCTGAGATGAGCAAGGCTCTGGCTCTTTTCGATGATGATTATGTAACCAAGAGCATGATTCAGGAATTTATCGTGGATGAGCAGGACCACTTCAACTGGGTAAGACAGCATCTTTCCCTGATGGAAGAGATTGGCATGGAGAACTATCTGATCGAGCAGCTGGGATAATGACATTTTAGTTTGGATTAAAGGATTTGAGGCCGTCTTTCAACGCAAAGGCGGTCTTTTCCTTATCTGGAAATCAGGGAGAAGTATTATGATAGATATTACTCAGGATACAGGCAGTCTTTATGATTGTATCCGGCTAGAAAACCAATTGTGCTTCCCCCTCTATGCCTGTTCCAAGGAGGTGATCCGTCTGTACAGAAAACCTCTGAAGGAATTGAACCTGACTTATACCCAGTATATTGTGATGCTGGTTTTGTGGGAATTCGGAGGGATGACGGAAGGCCAGCTGGGGGA
>CAMOZD010000164.1 GCA_946630645.1 uncultured Lachnospiraceae bacterium | reverse complement strand
CCAGTGACACGAGGATTTTCAGTCCTCTGCTCTACCGACTGAGCTATCTGGGCATTCTGCTGTCTTAAAGACAACGGTTAGATTTTACTTTATAAATGGCAATTTGTCAACAACAATTCTTAAGCTGCCTGGCCGGCCAGCCATTTTTTATGGCTGGCGCAGATTTCCACCCCAACAGACAAAGTCATATCAGATTCCTGATCTAACTGAGCACAGCTTAATTAAACCAGATTCCTGATCTAACTGAGCACAGCTTAATTAAACCAGATTCCTGATCCAGCTGAGCACAGCTTAATTAAACCAGATTCCTGATCCAGCTGAGCACAGCTTAATTAAACCAGATTCCTGATCCAGCTGGATACATCCTCAAAAACATAAGGCACCAGGGTGTAAATGGTCCATTTACCATTCTTTTTAGCGGTAACAAGACCTGAATTAATCAAAATCTTCATGTGATGCGACAAAGTAGACTGACCAAACTCTACCTCTTCCAACAGTTCGCTGGCATTATACTCACGCTCCTTGAGCATCCGGAGAATTTTCAGCCGGTTCTCATCTGACATGGCTTTGAACATTCTGGCGTAAGTAATAAACTCCTTGTTCATAAGTACCCCCTTCCGATAAAACAAATTATCAATGGCTGATAACAAAAACAATGGTTAGTAATTATACTGTTTTACAAATCATCCAAGACTCTTTCGCAACTCGAAATGGGTATTCCCCAACCTGGAAATATCAGTCTGCCCTGGCCCTGATTCAATGAACACAGGCTCTGTCAGGCCATCTAACCGTCTCTTCTTTACAAAGGATGAGTCTCCAACTAAATCTCCCAGATTCCCTCATCATTTGCAGTTCCCTGCAGCTCGATTTTTTTATCTGAATTCATAAATTGCAGTTCCGGATTCTTAACAATAACCTTGGTGTGAGCCGGTACAGATTTGGTGACAAAGGCTCCACCTGCCACGATGACACCTTCTCCAATCTCTGTCTCTCCACCTAAAATACTGGCTCCGGAATAGACAGTAACATTGTCCCTGATTGTGGGATGACGTTTCTTCCCTTTCAGCTTCTGACCACTTCTGGTGGAAAGGGCTCCCAAAGTAACTCCCTGATAAAGCTTTACATTGTTTCCTATCTCTGTGGTCTCACCGATAACAACGCCTGTACCGTGGTCGATAAAGAAATACTCCCCGATCTGGGCGCCGGAATTAATATCGATACCTGTCCTGCTGTGGGCATACTCAGTCATGATTCTGGGCAACAGGGGAACATCCTGCACATAGAACTCATGGGCAATCCGGTATACAAAAATAGCAAACAGGCCTGGATAAGAGAATACAACATCTTCTCTGCTCTTGGCCGCCGGGTCCCCGTAATAACCTGCCTCCACATCCTTTAAAAGCATCTGCTGCACTTCAGGAAGCCGGCGAAAGAAAACATTGCAGATCTCCTCCGCTTTCCTGGCTGTATCTTCAAACTGGTCCTCCTCCTGCTGGCGAAAGTCCAGGGCCGCCTTAACCTGCTTTTTCAGGTCCCCATAAATATGCGTCAGTTTATCACCAATAAAAAAATCCGGAGAAATTAAAGAAATATTCTCATCTCCAAAATATCCCGGGAACATGACCCGACGAATGTCCTTGATAATCCTGATGACATCACCGCGGTCCGGAAGCCGCTTAGTCCCTTTCGAAATAATATAGGGTGTAGTCAACGCGGTTTCAGTCATCTTAGAGGAAGCATCCAGAATCAAACCTTTAATAGTGTCCTTCATATAATACCCTCCGGAAAATCTGTTTTATCATTATAGCAAAACTTTTATCAAAATACAATTGGTCTAACAAAATGTTCACAAATAAAACTATTATTATTTGCAATTACACATTAAAATCCGCCCCCGGTGACATCCATAGCCCCGTCGTCCCTGCTGGCCTTTCCCCCGGCACCGCACCAGTTGCAGACCACCCGGTCAGATCCGTCATAGCAGCTTACCTTACCACAGCTGCCACAGACAAAACATTTTTTCGCCCCGCAATAGGGACAGCCGGGATACTCCTCATCCGTGTAAAAGCTGCCTGTTAGCTGGACCTTATCAAAACCTTCCTTTTCTGCCATCTCTTCCTGCAGCCTGAAGGCCCAGGTCCTGACCCAGTCATGGTCTCTTTTCTCAATACGGATTCCGTAAAGCTGGTCCTTTGCACATTTGGCGAGAATGACATTTGCCTCTTTTTTCATCACCGTCACCTCATTTCAAAACCAATTTCTCTCCATTGGTTAAATAATTACTCTGTTCTGTAGACCAGGGCCATGGATATATCATCACCACTGCCCTCCTTGGTCCTCTTTTCAAAATTCCTCTCCAGACTCTGTCTGGCCCGGTCAGGCTGGTCAAACATCCGGCTGACCAGACCATGGTATTTGAGAAAATCCTCATCGCTGGCAAAGGATTTAAAAAGTCCGTCCGTAGATACGAACATGGCCTTGGCCGGCTCCCTGGAAAACCAGTGCTCAAAAAAACGTACGGCATTGGTATTACAAAGGGAGGAGGTATAGTTGGCATGGGAATTAGGATCCTCAATGGGTATACCCAGCTTCCCGTCTTCAGAAAGAACCACAAAGCCTCCGTCTCCCAGCACCAGGCCAAAGGAATACTCCCCGGTCATCACGGCTGCCAGCAAGGTGCTTCCATAGATTACCGGGACCCTGACTTTACTGCCAAAGAGCCGGTCCACCTTCTCCTCTTCCTCCTGGGACAGGGGATTTTCCCTGTGGAATTCTTCCACGGCTTCTCTCCATTTCATCAGCAGCTGCTTCTCAATCTGGGTAAGTATAAATTCAGGATGCCTGGTAAACTGGTCCCGGAAATCATCCCTGCCCATATACTTCTTAAGCAGCTCTATCGTCATTTTTACAGCAATCTGGGATCCCACATCCGAGCGGAAATGTTTTTCGCTCCCATGGCCGTCAGCCACCACTGCCACCGCGAACTCATCATCGACGAAAACACCGGAACTGTCCTGGCATACGATACCTTTTCTGACATGACTGTCCCCGATCACCGTAGTATGAATCCCTTGAAACATTTTACCATCCCTCATCGAATTCGATCTCCAGATCGTCAATATCCTGCAGGTCTTCCACGCCCAGAATATCCTGCTTCAGCTCCTGGACAGCCTCCACCAGCTGCTCTTTCTTTGCTCCGGAAACCTCCTCAAGGCTGCGCTCACCCCTACTGTCGGTCAATGTCATACTGGTACTGCCAATCTTGGATGAGGTTACGGCAATCTCCCGGACAAGCTTTTTAAGCATGTCGGCACCGAAAGCCTGCAGAACCAGCTCCTCATCATCAGTGAATTCATGGAGCACTTCCAGGTCCACGCTGGACCCGATGGCCAGGGCCACCTTGAGGCCGTACTGGAACCATCGGTTCTGCCTGAGCATCTCAAAACCTTTCTTATAATTATCCGTGGGATATCCGTCAGTAATCAGGAAGATTACCGGTGCATAGGACAGGGAAGGCGCCCTCAGGAAGCTTTTCCTGGACAGCTTGCTGCAAAGTTCCTCACAGGCCTCTCCCAGGTCAGTAACACCGTCAGCGGTCAGGTTCTCCCAGCGCTGGTATTCCTCGATCAGAACCGGCTCCGGTGTCACCCATTCACAGCCTGAGGAGAAATCCAGAACAGCCACCTTGACATCTGTTCCCGCCTCTCCTACGCCAATAAGTTCCGGCAGAATCTCTCCCATAACTCTGTTGAGGGAATCCAGCTTACTGCCTTCCATACTCTTTGATGTGTCCACCATAAAGAAGATGACCATACTCTTCTTGGCAGGCGGCATCGTATCCAACGGATCAATCGCATCGATATCTAAATCAAACTGTGTGCTCATCCTCATCTTCCTTTCCTTGATCATGTTCACTCATCAGTCAGGCCTCTTCTTCATCCGTAAAAGGCTGTGCCTGGTCAATGCCCTTGCGATCATTCATTTTAATCACACGGAGA
>CAMOZD010000163.1 GCA_946630645.1 uncultured Lachnospiraceae bacterium | reverse complement strand
TTATTGAACTCTGCCCGCAGATATCCAGGACCACCGGCCACAATGGGGCCGCTGCCCTTTTCCAGCGGACAGTCGCCCTGACTGCCGGACAGTTTGCAGACCTTCCTGTTTATGAAGAAAATATGGAACTCCTCTACCAGACTCTGACAGAGTATGGTTACCGGTGTGTAAAGCCGGGCGGCACCTTCTATATGTTCCCCCGGTCTCTTGAACCGGACTCCATTGCCTTCTGCAAATATGCCCGGGAGAAATATCATCTGATGCTGGTGCCGGGAGATATCTTTGGATGTCCGGGGCATTTCCGCATAGCCTACTGCGTACCGACAGACCTGGTAAGGGCGGCCCTGCCCGTGTTTAAGGCCCTGGCCCAGGATTATGCCGGCTGTTAATCCGCTAACCGTTGTAAAAACCCTCCGGTGGGCTGGCTTGCGGCCGGCTTTTCCGGAGGGTTTGGTGTTTTTTCACGATTATGAAATTAATTTTCGAAATATCTTTCCAGGAACTGTTTTGTCCTCTCCTCGGTAGGATTCTCAAATACCTGGCTGGGTGTGCCGTATTCGGCGATTACTCCCTGGTCCAGGAAAAGTACCTTATCAGAAACGTCCCTGGCAAACTGCATCTCATGGGTTACGATAACCATGGTCGTATGATGATCGGCCAATCCTTTGATTACCTTGAGTACCTCACCGGTCAGCTCCGGATCGAGGGCGGATGTGGGCTCATCAAAGCAGAGGATGTCGGGCTGCAGCATCAGGGCGCGGGCAATGGCCACACGCTGCTGCTGTCCTCCTGAGAGCTGGTGGGGATAATAATCGATCCTGTCTCTGAGACCTACTTTATCCAGTATCTCCAGGCCCTGTTCACGGATTTCTTCAAAAATCTCTTTTTTCCGGCTCTTGTAATCCGGCCGTTCCTGGGCCAGCAATTCCTTTGCCAAAGTACAGTTTTTCAATACAGTATACTGGGGAAAAAGATTAAAGGCCTGAAATACCATGCCGAAATGCAGCCGGTTTTTGCGGATTTCTGCCTCTCCTAAAGACCTGGCGTCGGAGGAATCAAAGATTACATTGTCTTTTACGAAAATCTGTCCCTCAGTTGGTCTCTCCAGGAAATTCAGACAGCGAAGCAGGGTTGTCTTTCCGCTTCCGGAAGCACCGATCATGGCGAGAACCTCTCCCTTTTCCAGAGAAAAATCAATACCCTTCAGAACTTCCAGACTTCCAAAATTCTTTCTTAAATTTTTTACTTCCAGAATAGCCATCTCTTCTACCCCCTTACGCTCTGAAATAATCCATCTTTTTCTCGATAAATCCAAACAGGATTGTCAGAATACCGTTGAAAAGCAGGAAATAAAGACCTGTGGAAAAGAGCGGCCATATAAGACCCTGCTTGGTAAAGCGCTCCGCACACATAATGATTTCGGCAATACCGATAATTCTGGACAGGGAAGTATCCTTGACCAGGGTAATCACTTCATTGCCCATGGGCGGAATGATCCTCTTGATGACCTGCAAAAGAATGATCTTGAAAAAAATCTGGGACCTAGTCATACCCAGGACCTGACCGGCTTCATACTGGCCTTTGGGTATACTCTCTATACCGCCACGGTATATCTCTGAAAAATAGCAGGCATAGTTGATGACAAAGGCGATGACTGCCGCTGTAAAACGGTTGCTCATGGGAATTTCAAAAAGCAGTCCCGGTGCGTAGAGCACAACAAAAAGCTGCAGCATCAAGGGTGTTCCCCTGATGATCCAGACAAAGACCTTACTGACCCAGGCAAGGGGCTTAAACTTTGAAGTAGTGAAGAACATGATGATCAGGCCCAGCGGCAAAGCCAGCAGCAGGGTCAGGGCAAACAGTTCCAGATTGTAAATGAATCCAGTCGATAATGACTCTATAGGATTAGAAGAGATACTAGACACGAGACATTTCCTCCATTTTCATAATAACCGGGGCAGACAGCATAAAAAAGGCGCCCGCTGTGCCAGATGCCTTCTTCCCGGATCTCTCCGTATTGCAAAGAATCCGGCCATGGTTATCCTGGCGCCTGCTGACGCCAGGACCACTTCATGACCGGTCTGTCTTTTTGTTATAATGTTACGATCAGCCTGCGGCGAATCAATCTCCGGATCAGCTTATCTCTGAATCAGCATATCTGACAGGTTGTACTTCTCAGCAATCTTAGCAACAGTGCCATCAGCGTAAAGTTCATCAATCGCGCTATTTATAACTTCTGTTGTATCACTGCCTTTACGGAAGGCGATGCCGTATTCCTGTTTTCCAAAGTTATTGTCCAGGTTTACAACCATGTCACTGTAATCAGATTCCGGTGTTACCATGGCAAGGGCACATACACTGTCTACTACAGCCAGGTCTGCTGTGCCGGACTTAACTTCCATGAGTGCCTTGGCCATGGAATCAGAAGCCACATAGTTACACTTAGCGAAATATTCCTTGGCGGAAACTTCTACAGTCTCATCATCTTCGATAGATCCGTCAATCTTGCCTTCACCGGTAGAACCCTGCTCAGCTGTGAGGGTAAGACCGGAATTATCAGCCATGATATCCTTCTCACGGTCAGCCTTCATAACGATAGCCTGGGTATTGTTGAGGTAAGGAGCAGTCATGCTCATGTTCTGCTTACGCTCTTCTGTAATACACATACCATTCCAGATACAGTCAATATTCTTGGAATTCAGCTCAATCTCCTTGGAATCCCAGTTGATCTCTTCAAATCTTACGGGAACACCCAGCTTCTCACTTACTGCATTGGCCAGCTCTGTATCAAAGCCGACAAACTCATTCTTGTCATCGTAGTAGTTCATAGGTGCAAATAAGGTGATACCGATAACCATCTCACCCTTGTCCTGGATGTAAGCCCAGTCAGAATCCTCAGAAGCAGCGGCGGCCTCTGTGCTTGCGGCAGCGGGATCAGCGTCTGAAGGGGTGTCAGTTCCTGAGGATCCACACCCTGCCAGAACAGCCATACCCATAGTAACCGCGAGAAGCAGTGCAAATAATTTTTTCATTTCTTAATCTCCTTTTCGTGTTTTTTTGTTCTCTCCCTGTCCCCTTTCCCTGCCGGACCGGCGGGATCCTTCCTGGCGGGCCAGCCATCTCCGGCTGAGACGGCATAGCGGAAAGCTGACAGAGAGGTCCTTAGATAAATTATAATCTACAGTAATCCGTTAACGCATTGCCAATGCGCTTCACTAAAGTATTATAAAGGAAGCGCTGTGAAAAGGCAAGTCTTTTCACAGCGCTTTCCATAATATTCCTGTGAGTATATTCTCTAAAAACCTTAGAACTGATTCAGAAACCCGCTTTACAGCCTGCTTCTGAATATTACTTTTAAAGCCTACTCATCGTCCTCTTCCCAGTTGTGGTAAACTGCCTGGACATCGTCATCTTCCTCAAGAAGGTCCAGGGTACGGTTAAGATTCTTCACATCATCGGGATCTGTCAGCTTCACATAGTTGTCCGGGATCATGGTAACCTCTGCGGAAGCCATGGGAACGCCCTCCTTTTCCAGGGCCTCGCGGACTTCTCCGAAGCTGTCAGGTTCTGTGAGAATCTCAAAGCTGTCATCCTCTTCCACAAAGTCCTCGGCGCCTGCGTCTAAAGCCAGCATCATGAAATCATCCGGGTCTGTCTCATATTCTTCCTTGGAGACGATGATCTGCCCCTTCTTCTGGAACATGAAGGACACGCAGCCTGTGGTGCCGATGTTGCCCTTGCCCTTGGTGAAGGCCGACCGGACATTGGCCGCCGTACGGTTTTTGTTGTCTGTCAGGGTCTCCACGATAATCGCAATGCCGCTGGGACCGTAGCCCTCGTAGGTGTTCTGCACATAGTTGACCGCGTCCATGTTGCCGGCTGCCTTCTTGATGCCTCTGTCGATGGTATCGTTGGGCATATTGTTGGCCTTGGCCTTGGCGATGACGTCACGCAGCTTGCTGTTGTTGGCCGGGTCTGCCCCGCCCTCCTTTACGGCAACGGCGATCTTACGGCCGATCACTGTAATAACCTTTCCTCTGGCAGCTTCCATTATCATGGTCAGGGCCCCTAAAGTGTCACC
>CAMOZD010000162.1 GCA_946630645.1 uncultured Lachnospiraceae bacterium | reverse complement strand
CCGTGTAGCCGGCCAGTCCTCCCAGGCCTATACCCATATAGATATAACCGATCTGGGCCGCCGAGGAAAAGGCTACCATATGATTGATATTATTGGCCCGGATGGCCGATATGGAGCCAAAAACCATACCCAGCATGCCAAGGACAAATAAAACATTTCCCAGGGGCAGGCTCTCGAAAATCCGGATGCCGATGACCCGGTAATAAATCTTGAATAAAAGGAAAATATAGGCCTTAGATACCAGGGAGGACAGTATGGCCGCCGATGTGGGTGTAGCCCAGCCATAGGTATCCGGCATCCAGTAATGGAAGGGGAAGAGGCCACTCTTTATCCCCAGACCCATGGTCAGAATTCCCAGACACAGGGTCAGCTCAAGGGTCATGGTTCCCGGAGCACCGGCCAGCTGGGCAATCTGCTCCTGCATGGACATCATCAGCAGGTTGCCGGTAATGTCATAAAAAAGCACCACTCCCAGAAGGAACAGTCCTGAACCTAAAAGGTTTAGTATCATGTATCTGACCGCTGCCAGGGTAGTCCTGCCAATCTCCCTCACGATCAGGATTCCACAGCTGGTCAGGGTCAGAATCTCCAGAAATACATAGCCTGTGAAGATATCATTGGTCCAGATGAGGGCCATCAGTGCTGCCGTCATCAGGTTGATCAGGGCATAGTAAAGGTTGATCTTGCTCTCGTCCACATCCACCTTCACATAGCGCTTGCCGGAAACGACGGCGCACACCATGATCAAGAGGAAAACAAAAGCCATCAGGGCCTCCAGAATACCGGCCCGGATCTCATTTCCCCAGGGTGCCGGGAACTCGCCCATGACATAGGTGAAGGCCCCGTTGCGGATCGTGTAAGCCAGAACCAGCCCATTCATGACCAGAAGCAGACATTCATATACAATTGTATATCTTCTCGCAGCCCGGCCCTTCAGAAGAAAGCAGAGCACTCCGGAAAAGAGGCTCAGAACAATGGTGAAGAGGGGCAGGTTTGTAACAAATGCCAAGGTCAGCGGTCCTCCTGCTCGTGGATTGAAAGTGCGTAAATGTCATCAAGGTACAGGGTGTGGTAACGCTTGTAAAGCCGGATGGTCAGAGCCAGCATAATGGCTGTCACTGACACGGATACCACGATGCCGGTCAGAACCAGGCCTGCCGGAACAGGATTGATATAGGCCTCTGTTTTCTGAATCCCATTCTCAATAATAGGAGCCTTCCTCCCTGAGATGTAACCCATGGAAGCCAGCAGAAGGAAGGTTCCTGTATCCATGATGTTCATACCGATCAGCTTCTTGATCAGGTTTCTCTGGAAAAGCATCATGGTAAAGCCGATTCCGAAAAGAATGACTGCTACCGCTTCCTCATAGTTTATACCAAGATTCTCAATCATCTTCATCCTCCTGCCTGCCCTCCTGCCGGGGGCCGGTCATTTTCATAAGCCGGGCTACGGGCCTGCCATCTTCATCGCAGACCAGGTCTTCCGGTCCTGCATTCTCCAAAGGGTTCTCCGGCCTGGCCACTTTCCTAAGCCGGGTTATGGGCCTGTCATCCTCATCCACTGCGGGATCCTTATGGCTGCCGCCTTTTCTGACGAGGCTTGCCGACCTGCTTTTTTCCACCAGAGAGTCCGTCTCGTACTCGCCGCCTATAATACCGCGGACGAAAAGGCTGTAAAAGCCGAACATGGTACAGGCCACAACGATACCCACGGCGATATCCAGGGGCAGAATCAGTCCTCCGCTGAAAATAGCTCCGGGTGTCCCCTTGGGTATATGGTTGTCCAGGCCATTGGCACCGGTAAAAAAGACATAGCCCTTGGCAAAGCTGTAAAAACCCAGGGCCACGAAGGTGATCACTGAGGAGACTTTTGCCGTCAGGTAGCGGTCCACGGTCTTGAAACCGAAGGCCGCAGCCGACATGATCAGGGCAGCCCCCATGACCGCTCCGCCGGAAAAGCCTCCTCCCGGTGAATTCTGGCCGTTTAATAAAATATAGATTCCGTAAATAAATACCACCGGCAGCAGGACCGATCCCACAAAGCGGATGATGCTGTCTTTGGACAGATCATAGTAGGCATCCTGCTGGATCGTATAATAATCCTCAAAGTCCGTGCGCATGTTTTTCCTGTCAATTCTCAGCAGAATCATGACACAGACCAGGGCAGTGAACAAAACATGGGACTCACCCAGGGTGTCAAAGGCCCGGTAATCAAGAATCAGGCCGGACACGATGTTGACGGCACCGGTCTCCTCCAGACCTTCCTCCACATATCTCTCCACCATGGGAATGGTCCGGGGATTCTCCTCCCCGTAGTGGGGCAGGAGGGACACCAGAAAGAGCAGGACACTGATCAGAAATATACAGCTGATGACTGCCACAACATTGTAAAGACGGCGGAAGCCTCTCTGCTCTGCCTCGATAACCGTGTAGGTTCTGGCCTCCTGGTTGAGTCTTTCCAGGAGTGACTTCTTCTCCTTTTTCACCTGCTCCCTGCCGTGGTCCGGGACCTCTGTGGTATCCATGACATGCTCAAGAAGGTCGTAGTCACCGCTGAGCCACTTATTCATCCGGTCCTTCTTCATAAAGACCTCCTTCCACATCCTTCTCCACATCCTCACCCGCGTCAACGGCACGGATTTTCTTCAGGGTCAGCAGGAATAAGACACCGCTGATTCCAGCTCCCACTGCCGCCTCCGTGATGGCCAGGTCCGGGGATTCCAGAAGAATCCAGACCATGCACATAACAGAGGAATAGGACATGAAGATGACCACTGCAGCCAGAAGGTTTTTGGTCAGATTCACCCCTATGGCACACATGATCAGAAGCAGGAGCAGGGCGATTTTAATGATTTCCATCAATTCCATGACGGTCTCCCCCTCCTTTCCTTCTCTCTTCTCTGGCAGCCTCCATAATCAGCAGGGTCTCCCGCAGGAAATCCTCTTCCTCATCGGACTCCCCGGTCTCTTCCCCCACGGGTCTTCCGGGCCTGGAACCGGCAGACGGATCCTCTTCCCCGGATCGTTCCGGTCCGGGGCCGGAAGTCATTCCTTCCATGCCGGACTCAGCCCTGAAGGGTCCTCTCACATATTTATCAAGCTTCCTGTTGGTATAGTATTCAACCTGACTGAGGAAATGGGTGGATACAGGGGAGGTAAACCACATAAAAAGCAGAATCAGAAAAAGCTTCAGGGTGGCAAACCTGGGCCCTGATGCCACAGCCAGTCCCGCGATCACGCAAAAAAGAGCAAGGGTATCGCCCACTCCCGCCGCATGCATACGGTTCATCACAAAACCAAACCTGTATAAACCCAGCACCTCACTGGCAAAACAGACCAGGGCAGCCAAAAGAAAAAAGGCTGTCACTCCAAAGCGGATCCATTCTAACATGCTTATCCCCCTTCCTCACCAGAGTCTGTTATCGTAATCTTCAGCTTCCAAACCGGCATTTTCCTTATGGAGGGTCTCCTTTTTCCGGGGGGACACCTTTTTCCGGGACCTGTCCCTGGCATCCCTGGGAATGTAGACCGCCGCCAGCATGAGTACGGAAATAAAACTGATCATGGCATAAATCAGAGCCACATCCAGCAGATAGTCCTCTCCCAGCAGCAGGGTCAGCACCGCTATGGAAGAAATGACCAGGGTTCCGATTACATTGACCGACATGATCCGGTCAGTGATCCTGGGTCCCCGGATGGCCCTGACCATGGTCAGACCGATCAGGACGATAAAAACCAGTAAAACAACCACGTAAAGGACGTGGTATGCCTGCTCCACATTCATCGCACCCTCCTTAACAGTTTAACAAAAGAACCCTCTTCCACTCCCTGGGCCAGTTCTTCCCTGAGACAGTGAACCAGAAAATAATCTCCCTCCTGAAGCACCGTGTAGGTACCCGGAGTCAAAGTGATGGAATTGGCCAGAATCACATTCTGCATCTCGGTCGGCAGGCCGGAATGAAACTCCACGAAAACCGGGTCCGGTTTCCGGTCCCGGCTCCAGATGATGGCAATCACACCGACCGAAGCCTTGATAATCTCCAAAACCAGATTAAGAGTATAAAGAAAGACAATTGGAAGACT
>CAMOZD010000161.1 GCA_946630645.1 uncultured Lachnospiraceae bacterium | reverse complement strand
AAAAAACTTTTAGCCCGCCTTGACAAACAGCAAAAAGAGATCCGCCAGCTGCGGACTTATATAGACCAGGAGCTCTCCCGCAGGGACAGATGGCCCATGCTGGCAGCGGAGGCTGAAAGCCAGGCCGCCGGCCGGCCTGTCTGGGTGATTAAATGTCCGGCTCCTGAGGGAGAGGGTAAGGTGACATGGGGAGACTACCCCTTTGCCCGGGCCCTCAAAAAGTATCTGGAGAGGTTGGGCCTTTTTGTGGTCCTGGATTTCCATCAGGACTGGAATTGCGGGACCTACGCGGATGTGGTTCTGGTTCTAAGGGGTACCCACAGCTACCGGCCTGACCGCCGTAAGAAAGACTGTCTCTACATTATGTGGAATATCAGCCATCCGGATGACATTTCCTGGGAGGAGTATGAGCTTTATGATGTGGTTTGTACCGCTTCCCGGTCCTATGCGGACAAGCTGGCAGGCCAGTTAACCATGCCCGTTTACCCCCTGCTCCAATGTACTGACACAGAGCAGTTTTGTCCCCGGGAGCTGACGGGGGCAGTAGAGGAAGCTGCCCCGGCCCACGATTATCTTTTTGTCGGCAATACCCGGGGTACAGACAGGCCCTGTATCGACTGGGCCCTGAAGCATAACCTGCCTGTAGATGTGATCGGTAAGGGATGGAAGAAGAAATATCCGGACAAGGCGGACCATTTTATCGCCAGGTCTGTAGATAATGATGACCTGCCGGACCTCTACCGTAATTCCAGGGTCACCTTAAATGACCATTGGCCGGATATGCTGGAAGAAGGATTTATCAATAACCGGATTTTTGACGCACTGGCCTCCGGGCTGCCTGTGATTTCCGATTCCTGCCGGGAGCTTGAGGAGATTTTCCCCGATGCGGTTCTCTACTATGAAAGTGAGGAATCTTTCCTGGCCTGCTGTGACCGGATAGAAAAAGACTATGATGGAATCAGGGCCCGGGTCCTTGACCAGCGGCCGATGATTTGTCAGGACTATTCTTTTGAAGCCAGGGCCCGTCAGCTGCTGGAGATTGCAGAAAGACATTCGGGACAGGAGTGACCAAGAGGAGTCCCATCCTGGCTTACAGACTTAACATCGTGACAGTTTACCCGGGACCTGTCCCGGATTAAAGGAGAAGACCTTGCGAAAAAGAAATCACTATAACAAGGAATCACATACTCATGTGGTTCTGGCCTATGGAGAGAGCCCTTTTCTGGAGGAATGTATAGAGTCCCTGCTGGCCCAGACGGTGAAGACCAGGATCATTCTGGCAACTTCTACGCCCAATGAATATCTGAAGACCATTTCCGGCCGCTATCATTTACCACTGCTGGTTAATCCCAGGGGGTCAAGTCTGGCCGGAGACTGGGATTTCGCCCTCCATGCAGCGGCTACTCCCATCGTGACCCTGGCTCACCAGGATGATATCTATCATAAGTACTACACGGCAGATGTGCTTAAGGCCGCAAATATGGCCAGAAAGCCTTTGATCATCCACACGGATTACTGGGAGATCCGGGAAGACCGGATCGTGGAGACCAACCGGCTGCTGCTGGTCAAGAGGATCATGCTGCTGCCCATGCGCCTTCCCCTCCTGTGGAAGAGCCGTTTCTGGCGCCGGAGGATCCTGTCCGTGGGTAATGCCATCTGCTGTCCCTCCGTCTCCTATGTGGTAGAGAATCTGGAAGGCTTTCATTTCCGCAGGAATATGAAGTGTAATGTGGACTGGCAGGCCTGGGAAGAGATCTCCAGGAGGAAGGGATCCTTTGCTTATGTGAGTAAAAAAAGAATGGGTCACCGTATTCATACGGCTTCTGCCACCAGTGAGATGATTGTTGATGACCGCAGGCACAGAGAGGACCTGGCCATGTACCGTAAGTTCTGGCCCATGCCCGTAGCAAGACTGCTGGAACATTTTTACGGATCGGCAGAACGTTCCAATGACCTGGACTGAAGCGGGCCAGACAGAAGAGTCCGATGACCAGGACTGAAGCGGAGTAATCTATAGCAAGAGACTAGATAAAGGATGAACCCATGAAAAAACTGGTAATTATCCCTGCATTTAATGAGCAGGATTCCATAGTACAAACCGTAGAAAATATCAGGGAATGTGCGCCGGATTTCGATTATCTGGTAGTCAATGACGGATCGACGGACAACACTCTTGCCGTCTGCCGGAAAGCAGGTATCCCCTGCCTGAAGCTGCCGGTTAATCTGGGAATCGGAGGGACAGTCCAGGCCGGCTATCTCTACGGGGTCCGCCACGGCTACGATCTGGCTGTCCAGATCGATGGGGACGGCCAGCATAATGCCGCCTATCTTGACATGATGGCCCGGGAGCTTGAAGACAAGAAGGTGGATATGGTTATCGGTTCCCGTTTTATTACCAAAGAGGGATTCCAGTCCTCTTCCCTCAGGAGAGTCGGTATCCGGCATTTCAGTATGCTGATCCGGTTTCTGACCGGAGCTGTGATCACAGACCCGACCTCTGGGATGCGGATGGTTAACCGGGAGGTTATGAAGGTGTATTCCCGGGACTATCCCAAAGATTATCCGGAACCGGAGAGTGCGGTTCAGATTCTTACCCGGGGTTATAAGATCCTGGAGGTACCGGTCATCATGAATGAGAGAAGCGGAGGTGTATCCTCCATCAATCTTAAGAATTCTGTCTACTATATGATCAAGGTTACCTTGTCCATGATTATCGCAAAATTCAGAAAGTAGGCCTCTTATGATTTCTTTAAAACTACAGATATTTATCGCCATCATCATTTTTCTGATGGCAGCGATTATTATAAGAATGGTCAGCAAGGAAAAGATTGATCTCCGGTATGCGATCGGCTGGCTTTTCCTGCTGCTGCTGGCCCTTTTGATGGATATATTCCCTGAAGGCCTTTTCTGGTTTTCAGGATTGATTGGTGTCGCCCTGCCGGTCAACATGATCTTTATGGTCAGTGTTTTCCTGCTGGTAGCCGCAGCCTATCTGATTACGGCTGCCCTCAGCCGGATTGCGGATAAAACCAAGCGGCTTACCCAGGAGAGTGCCCTTTTAGAAAAGGAGATCGAGGTACTCAAGACCCAGAACAGGCTGCTGTCCGATGAGGTCAGGGAGATGAAGAAGCGTCTGGCCGGAAACGACTCCCAGCCCCGGAAAGGGGAGAAAAGGGAGGAGAATGGACCTGGCCGGAAGGAAAGACAGCTATGAGTGAGATGAATCAAAGAAAAGAAAAGAAACCTGCCGCCGGTGTGGCCATTCTTATGTCCACCTACGAGGGAGGGAAATACATAGAAGACCAGCTCCGCACCATCTACAGTCAGACCTGGCCGGATTTCACTTTGTATATCCGGGATGACGGGTCGGGGCCTGATTTTACCGGGCAGCTGAAAAGGCTGCAGGACCGTTACGGATTTACCCTGGTTCTGGGAGAGAACAAGGGCTTTTTAAAAAGCTTTTTCTCCCTCTCCCGGGAGGTGTTTTCCGGGGACCGGGACTACAGCTATTTTGCCTTTGCCGACCAGGATGATCTTTGGTTTTCCAACAAGCTGGAGGAATCTGTAAAGCGGCTGGAAAGAAAGGAGCGGGACCTGACACCGGACCTGCCCATGGTCTGCCACAGTGCTTACCTGATGGTGGATGAGGATGAACTTTCCAGAATCCGGGAAGGAGACTGGAAGGCGGAAGACATCTCACCGGGGGACAGCAGATATTTTTACTATCCTGAAAGAGGCTACAGCTTCCGCAGAAGTATAACGGAGAATCATTACTCAGGTTTTTCCATGACTATTAACAGGAAGATGATGGAGTATATGCTTCAGGCGGACCCGGACAGGATCGACTATCATGACTGGCTGGCCGCCAATATAGCCCACGGCTTTGGCTGGGCCTGTTTTGATTCGAGACCTATGGCCATTCACCGTATGCATAAAACCAATGTGACTATAAAAACTTTGCCCAGGCAGATCAAATGGTTTGCCCGGTCTTTGAGAGAGGAATCAGACATTCGCCGGAGGATGAGGGAATATGAAGCCTGCTATGCAGGCTGTCTGTCTTCCAGGAAAAGGGATATACTCAGCCTGTTCACTGAGGA
>CAMOZD010000160.1 GCA_946630645.1 uncultured Lachnospiraceae bacterium | reverse complement strand
ATGAAAAATACCGCCAGAACCAGGTATAAGAGGTAGATAAAAACAATTACTCCCTCGATAACCTTGCCAATCTTTTCCAGCCTCCGCTCACCCATGTAACGACCGATCAGGACTGTGACACCCATGGAAAGACCTGCCACCGTAAAGACCACCAGGTTGATGACGTTGCTGCCTGTGGACACACCGGAGATACCGGATGTGGTACCAAACCGGCCTACCACCAGGACATCCACGGCCCCGTACATGGCCTGAAGGATCAGGGCTCCCAGGATAGGGATCATAAAACGGATCATCTTGGTCACTATATTACCCTGGGTAAAATCATTTTTATTATCAATTCTATCTGCCATAAAAGCCTCTGCTCTTTCAAATCTAAAAATACTTATTATAAAAGTTATGGCTGCCGCATAAGCGGCAGCCATATATACCGAACCAGAAGGGACTCGAACCCCCGACACCCAGCTCCGGAAACTGGTGCTCTATCCAGCTGAGCTACTGGTCCAAGGAACTGTCTTCACAAACCGAAGTCCGTCAAAAAAGTTTCCGTGACATATTATATAAGAAAGTATGACATTTTGCAAGTAGAAACTTTAGCCCCTGTCACATTCATGGGAAGGACTGCCACAAAAACCAAGGATATAAATCACAGCCATGATCTTAACAGGCTTTTCCTCTTCAGAAATAACAAAGTAGATATAATAATTCTTTACCCGGATCTTTCGAACCCTCGGCACCCAGTTCCGCCAGACTTTTCTGACTCAGTCCCGCCATGCTTTTTCAAGCCGGATCTCTGATCCATTCTGCCAGCTGCTGGCACAAAATCAGCCTCATCATCTGGTGGGGAAAAGTCAGACCTGAAAAACTAAGCTTCTTGTCCGCTCTTTTCAGGACGGCCGGTGACAATCCCAGGGAGCCGCCAATGACCAGGTCCAGCCTGCCCCCTTTCTGTCCGGCCAGCCGGGGGATGATTCTCTTCCATTCCTCTGTCCCATGACGGTCACCGTCAATACAAAGAGCGATCACATAAGCCCCATTCCGGACCTGTCTCAGGATTTTTTCTCCCTCCCTGGCCCGGATCTGGTCCTCCTCGGCAGCCGAAGCCGTGTCAGGTGTGGGCTCATCTGTGCACTCCATGATCTCGAAGGAAGCGTATCTGCGGATTATCTTACTATAAAAATCAAGCCCTTCCCGAAAGAAGGGCTCTTTGATTCTGCCTACACAGATCAGACGGATATCATAATAATCAGTCACGCCGGTTTCCTCCAAAGAGAAGGATCAGCCGGAGCAGCTGCAGGATGGTTGCCGCGGCGCTGGCCACATAGGTCAAGGCAGCTGCCTTCAGTACGTCCTTGGCACCCTTTAACTCATCCCCGTAAAGCATATTGGTTCCTTCCAGAATCTTCAGTGCCCTGTTGGAAGCATCAAACTCCACCGGCAGGGTGACCAGCTGGAAAACTACCGTCAGGGAAAAAAGCAGGATACCTATGGTAATCAAAGTCTGGTTAAAGCTGAGCAGAACTCCGAGAATAATCACCGGCCAGGCTGCTACAGACCCGATATTTACTGCAGGGACAATAGCCCCTCTTACCTTAAGAGGCACATAATTCTCCGCATCCTGGATGGCATGTCCACATTCATGGGCAGCCACACCGATGGCGGCCACGGATGTGGACTGATATGTCGAGTCAGACAGGTTCAGGGTCTTGTTCTGGGGATTATAATTATCCGTCAGACTGCCTGAAATATGCTGAATCTTAATATTGCCAAGGCCGGCACCCCGAAGGATCTGCTCGGCAGCCTGAGCCGCCGTAATCCCGGCATGGTTTCTCACTTTACTGTATCTTGCGTAAGTACTCTTCACATGGCCTGAGGCAATCAGAGTGATGGCCACGCCAATAAGCACCAGTATATAGGTGGGATCAAAATACATTCCGTATCCACCGTAATACATATCATTCTCCTCCTTTTCATTCTTATGACTGTCGGACCGGCAGCGGTCTTTCACAACCCATAGCAGGCCTCACAGCCTTCCCTGGTCCTGGAACCTGTCGCAGGCCAGCCATTTTCCATGGGGACCCATATCCGGGACATCATTATTTAAAGCCCCTCAGATATGATAAGTGTGTTATATACCAAGTATCACAAAAAGTCAATATTCTTTTAGCAAAATCCATAAAATCTTCACAGGCTTCCATCACTGGAACTTTCTGCTTTCATCATAGAAGCCCTCCAACTTCCATCATGGCAGCTCTACAGGCTTCCATCACAGCAGCTTTCCAACTTCCATTACGGCAGCTCTGCAGGCTTCCATCACAGGAGCTTCCTTGCTGCCTCCAGAATCATTTCCTCTGTCACCTTGTAGGGATAGTGGTCCAGATCCTCATCCTTTACCATAGAGGGAGTGCACTGGGCCACCTGGTCAAGAGTCACGCCCAGGTCGGTCAGGCTGACCGGCAGGCCTACTGTCCGGTTAAAGTCCTTGAGCCGCTGACATTCTTCTTCCCTGCCGTCCACCAGCAAAAGAAGGAGGACGCCGAATGCCACCACTACGCCGTGGAGGTGGTCCTCATCAAAGCCAGGCAGGTTACACAAGCCATAAAAGAAAGCGTGGGCCAGACCTCCGTTGTAGTCCATGGTATGGTCCCTGGCAACCAGCATGGAGACCCAGCCGGTAGTCATAATGATACACAGGGCCGCTTCCTCCAGGGATTCGGAAACGATTCCCGCCTCATTGTCCCGGAGGGCCTGGCTGCCGGTCTCCATCAAGGTTTCCATACACATTTTTGACATGTGGACACCCATGGATTTGTAGTAATTTAGTTTCTCACCCCTGGCCGAAATGTCCACCTCATAATACTTGGCATAAGTATCCCCGATCCCGGCCCAGAGGTACTGTCTGGGGGCCTGGGCTATGATCTGGCTGTCGATAAAGACATGCTTGGCCGACTCCAGAAAATGGACGAAGTCGCAGAAACTTCCATCCTCATGGTAGACAATAGACAGGGCCGACGAAGCAGCGCAATTGGAAGCGATCGTCGGAAAACTGAAATAGGGTTTCTTCAAATCTATGCTTACCAGCTTACAAGTATCTACTGCCTTACCGCCGCCCACGGCAAAGATCATATCCGCCTCAAGAACAGGAGCCAGCTTCTCCAGCCTGCCGGCTGTCTCATAAGTGCACTCTTTTCCATAGTGGACAAAGTCAATGATTTCTATGGCAGTGTCTTTCACTGCCTCTTTCAGTTTCTGACGGGCGGCAGCCATGGCTTTTTCCCCGCCGATGACCACTGCTTTCCTTCCATAGGGAAGACAAAAATGTTCTATTTGGCTTTAGGCATCCCTGCCAATGGTATAACCCGGAACCAGGATAGAATATTGATCCATAATTAACCTCATTTCCTGAAAACAAATGGTCTTGCAGGCCTGCCTCTAAGTCTGCCTTTGACTTTGCCGCAGGTCTTGCAGGCCTGGCCGGATCTCTCTTTAAAAGACCGTAAAACCATATTGAAATCTACTTATAAAATATTATGTTTTTATTATAATTTAGAACAGAAGCTTCGTCAATGCGGCCTCCTTGTTCTTTTGTCCCGGCTATGATAAACTGGGCCAAAAGGCCTCACATCCGGCCACAAACCGCCCATAAGACAGGCTGCATTTCAGCTTTCTTTATATTCAGGCTTAAAAAGCCAGTCAGGAGTACATTTATGCTGAACAGAACCTACACTGAAATGTTAAAAGAAAAGGATCTCATTTTTGAGATCTTCCAGTATGCCAGGAAGCTGGCCGCCGAGATCGGCCGGGACCAGGTTTATGATTTCAGCCTCGGCAACCCTTCCGTTCCTGCACCGGAATGCGTAAACCAGACTATCAGGGACCTGATCTCTTCCATGGATCCTCTGGCTCTTCACGGTTACAGCCCCGGTCTGGGCATACCGGAGGTAAAGGCAGATATCGTCCGGGACCTGAACCAGCGCTACGGCAGCTATTACTCCCCTACCAATCTTTTTATGACCGCCGGGGCAGCAGGTGCCCTGGCCCATGCCCTCCGGGCTGTCTCTAACCCGGGAGAGGAAATCATTACCTTCGCCCCTTGCTTTTCAGAATACAAACCCTATGTGGAAGGAGCAGG
>CAMOZD010000159.1 GCA_946630645.1 uncultured Lachnospiraceae bacterium | reverse complement strand
TCAACACATGGTACGGCGGTGAGATGAAGAAGGGTATCTTCTCCATGATGAACTACTACCTGCCTCTTAAGGGTATCGCGGCCATGCACTGCTCCGCCAACACAGATATGAACGGGGAGCATACTGCCATCTTCTTCGGTCTGTCCGGAACCGGCAAGACTACCCTTTCCACAGATCCCAAGCGTCTTCTGATCGGTGACGACGAGCACGGCTGGGACGACAATGGCGTCTTCAACTTTGAGGGTGGCTGCTATGCCAAGGTTATCAACCTGGATAAGGAATCTGAGCCGGACATCTACAATGCCATCCGTAGAAATGCTCTCCTTGAGAATGTTACCCTCGATGAGAACGGCAAGATCGATTTCGCTGACAAGAGCGTGACAGAGAACACCCGTGTCTCCTACCCCATCGATCATATCGAAAATATCGTACGTCCGGTTTCCGCTGCTCCCGCTGCTGAGAATGTAATCTTCCTTTCCGCCGATGCCTTCGGTGTACTTCCCCCTGTTTCCGTTCTGACTCCGGAGCAGACCCAGTACTATTTCCTCAGCGGTTTCACTGCTAAGCTGGCCGGCACAGAGCGTGGCATCACAGAGCCCACACCTACTTTCTCCGCCTGCTTCGGCCAGGCCTTCTTAGAGCTTCACCCGACCAAGTACGCCGAGGAGCTTGTAAAGAGAATGGAGAAGAGCGGAGCCAAGGCTTACCTGGTTAATACCGGCTGGAACGGCACAGGCAAGCGGATCTCCATCAAGGATACCCGCGGCATCATCGACGCTATCCTCAACGGAGATATCAAGAACAGCCCGACCAAGACTATTCCTTACTTCAACCTGGAGGTACCGACTGAGCTCAAGGGTGTTGACACAGGTATTCTTGATCCCCGCGACACCTACGCAGATGCGGCTGAGTGGGATGAGAAGGCCAAAGACCTGGCTTCCAGATTCACTAAGAATTTCGTAAAATATACCACTAACGAGGCTGGCAAGGCTTTAGTGAAGGCTGGTCCCCAGCTCTAAACTTTTGCAGAACGACCGTTGCGTAATACGAATATAAAATACTTCCTTAACCATAAAGGGGCTGTCACTAAAGCGGCGGCTCCTTTTCACGTTAAAAGGTAGCACACCATAGTACAACAGCCCGTTTTTCCCAGGACAAAAGCTGTATCAATTCCTAACTGTTCCATCCGAAGCAGCATTTCCCTGATAAAGTGCGGTTTTTCAGTGGGTCATTGGGCTTAGTGTGCAAAAAGATTAAAAAATAAGCTGAAAATATGCACAAAAAATGCGTCGCAGTTACGATCCGCCCATTCTTTTATGAATGAGCGGGAACATTACTGCGACGCGTCCTTTTCTATATCTTAATATATTTATAAATGTAATTTAGCGATTCAATCTGTTTTTAATTATGCAGATTTACCAGCCAGGCATCAGTGGATAAACATGGCATCTCCGAAGGAGAAAAACCGGTATCTCTCCCTGACCGCCTCCTGGTAGGCATGGAGGACATGGTCCCGTCCGGCCAAAGCGGATACCAGCATCAGCAAGGTGGACTCGGGTAGATGAAAATTGGTAATCAGTCCATCGATAACTTTGAATTTGTAGCCGGGATAAATAAAGATATCCGTATCCCCGCTGCCGGCATGGACCCGGCCGTCATCAGATGCTGCCGATTCCAGGGTCCGGGTACTGGTGGTCCCGACAGAAATAATCCGGCCCCCGGCCTCCTTTGTCCTGTTAATCAGGTCCGCCGCCTCTTCCGTCACCTGGTAGGCCTCTGAGTGCATATGGTGGTCCAGTACATTATCCACCTTCACAGGCCGGAAGGTCCCCAGACCCACATGGAGGGTAACCCGGGCAATGTGGACACCCATGTCTTCGATCTGCTTCAGCAGGTCCTGTGTAAAATGCAGGCCTGCCGTCGGTGCCGCCGCTGACCCTTCATATCTGGCGTAGACTGTCTGATAGCGGTTTTTATCCTTGAGCTGGTGGGTAATGTAGGGCGGAAGGGGCATCTGACCCAGCCGGTCCAGCACTTCCTCAAAAATCCCATCATAATAAAACTTAACATGGCGGTTGCCGTCGGGCAGTACTTCCAGAATTTCTGCCTTAAGCTCCCCGTTTCCAAAGCTGACCCGGGCCCCGGGCCTGCATTTTTTACCCGGCTTCACCAGGGTCTCCCACACATTATCTTCCTTCCTCTTCAACAAAAGGATCTCTATGTGGGCCCCGGTCCCTTCCTTCTGGCCCAGCAGCCGGGCAGGAATCACCTTGGTATCATTGATAACCAGGCAGTCGCCGGGATTCAGATAATTGGTTATATCATGGAAAATCCGGTGAGAAATCTCACCGGTATTTTTATCCAAAAGCATCAATCTGGAGGAGGACCTGTCTTCCAGGGGGTCCTGGGCGATCAGGTCTTCCGGCAGATCAAATGCAAAATCACTGGTTTTCATTGTCATAGTATCAGATCTCCAAATTTGCCAATCTATGGCATCAGGCTCTCAGTTCGATGCCCTTCTTCTCCAGTTCCTTGAGAATCCGGTCTACGATAGTGTTGACCTCAGCTGCTTCCAGGCTGCGTTCCGGTGACCGGAATACCAGACTGAAGGCTACGGACTTCTTGCCGGGCATAACCTGGCTTCCCTCATAGACATCAAAGAGTTCAATACTCTCCAGTAAGCTGCCGCCCTTTTCCTTCATGATCTTCTCTACCTGGCCCACGAAAATCTTTTTATCCATAACCAGACTCAGGTCACGGTTGACAGCCGGATATTTGGCCACTCCCTGGTACTTTCGGTCAAAGGTAGCCTTCTCCACGATGGAAGGCATATCAAGAGCTGCCAGATAAGGAGAACATTTTCTCATATCATAGTTTTCACAGACCATAGGATGTACCTGGCCCAGGTAACCGATTTCAACACCGTCAAGCATCACCAGGGCCTGTCTGCCCGGATGCAGGAAGGTTTTGGCCTTGCTGGGCTCATACTCTACCTGGCCGGCCAGGCCCAGCTTATCAAAGAGCTCTTCAAGAACGCCTTTGAGAGTGAAGAAGTCTCCCTCTCCGTACATGCCAAGCACCAGCCGCTGTCTCTCATCGGGGAGCTCTGTCAGGGGCAGGCTCTCGGGCAGGTAGACATTACCAAACTCGTAAAGGCGGACATCTTTGTTCCTGTGGTTGAAGTTACCTGCCAGGGAAGTGAGGATTCCATCCACCTCCACAGTCCTCATGATCGAGTAATCTTCACCGAGAGGATTGGAAATCACGATAGCCTGGCGGAGGGGATCATTCTTATCCATGAGCAGCTTGTCGTAAACTTTGGGGCTCTCGAAAGAGAAGCACATACCACCGGAGAAGCCATTCTGTTCCGCCACCTCCATGGCCGTATCCTGAACCCGGGAGGCAAAGGATTTCTTTCCTGCAGTAGCCTCGCCCCGGGGCAGGGTTGTGGGAATATTATCATAGCCGAAGAAACGGGCAACCTCCTCTGCCATATCCGCGGAACAACGCAGGTCCTGACGGAAGGAAGGAATGTGAAGGAGATTGGTCTCCGGGTCATAGTCCACCTCAAGTCTCCTAAAGTATTCCAGCATGGTCTCCGGAGCAACCCCGGTTCCCAGTAAGGTGTTGTATTTGTCAGGCTCGAAGGGAAGGGTAACCTCTTCCACCGGATTGGGATATACATCAACCACACCGCCCACAACGTCACCGGCATCCAGCTCTTCTACCAGCTGGCAGGCCCGGTTCATGGCAGCCAGGGCGTTCTCCGGGTCAAGGCCCTTTTCGAACTTGCCGGAAGCATCGGTACGGAGACCGATTCTCTTGGAGGAAAGGCGGATGTTGGTACCGTCAAAGTTGGCCGCCTCAAAAAGCATGGTCTTGATATCGTCTGTGACCATGGAGTTCTCTCCGCCCATGATACCGGCAATACCTACCGGACCCTCGGCGTCATTGATCATGAGAACATCGTGGTCAAGCTTTCTCTCCTGGCCGTCCAGAGTATGATAAGTATCCCCGTCGGCAGCCCTCTTTACGATAATCTTGCCGCCGCGGATGGTCTCTAAATCATAGGCGTGCATGGGCTGTCCGAACTCTTCCATCACATAGTTGGTGATATCAACGATATTGTTGATGGGGCGCAGTCCGATGGCTGCCAGTCTTCTCTTCA
>CAMOZD010000158.1 GCA_946630645.1 uncultured Lachnospiraceae bacterium | reverse complement strand
TGGATGCAGATAAGGGAAAAGGTTTTGGCCTGGGCCTCTTTATCGTTAAGGAGATCGCCCACCAGGGACATAGTAAATGTGGTTATGTCAACCATGAGCAAGGGGTGGAGTTCTGGTTCGATTTCATCAACCAGTAACCGGGTGATGAATATTGCTTTGATTTTATCAATCAGTAACCGGGTGATGAATGCTGGTCTGAATCTA
Source organism: uncultured Lachnospiraceae bacterium (assembly GCA_946630645.1). Classification (GTDB taxonomy): domain Bacteria; phylum Bacillota; class Clostridia; order Lachnospirales; family Lachnospiraceae; genus Anaerobutyricum. The sequence goes on along the minus strand of CAMOZD010000158.1, from coordinate 4,019 downwards.
TCAACCAGCTGTATGGTGCTGAGTTTTGCTTTAGGCATTGAGGGCGGTGAAAACTTTACCATACCGGCCCGGGTGGTCAATGCCAGCTTAAATGGGAAATATCTGGAATTGAAGCGCCTTTTAAACCGGGACCCTCAGTTTGGTGTGACCCAGAGTTTTGTCCAGAATCTGATCCTGCAGGTTATGCGCGATAATCAGGATACGGCCAGACTGGATATGGGCATTTATTACAAGGGAGACCACCCCTTTGCCTGAAAAAGTGGTGCGGAAGCTGAAAATGATCTGCAGGCAGCTGCTTGGCCGGTCGGTGATCTTATAAAATGATTCTTCTTTATGAAAAGAACAAAGGTATCCGGTAAAGACCTTGCCGGATAACCTTTTTTAAGGAAATAAAAAATATTTTTAAAATAAACGTTGACAAATCAACATCATGGTGCTAGAATCCCAAATGTTGATAAATCAACGTTTTATTTTTGCAAAAAATCATAAATAAAATGTATTATTGCTATCTAACAATACAAATCATGTTTATGATTAAAGCAGGGATTCTCATATCCCGGGTTTAGGCAACGATTTGTGAAAAATGACAGAAAGAAAAAGTCAGCTGCAGGCAAGATGACATCAGCCAGGAAAGACAGTGGAAGCTGCCGCCTGACACCCAGGCGGATCCAATTGCAGGATTCGTGCTTTACAACTCTGATATTCAGACTTGGTAATTTTTATCGAGAAATCAGGAGGTTTTTTATGATGGAAAAAGTAAAAGGAACAATCAGCAGAGACCATATCGTTTATAATGACCTGGGCAATCCGGAGATTCATGCAGAAGATGTAAAGACAGTATATGATATTACCCAGAAGGCTGGGGAATTATTCGGCGACAAGGTATTTTTACGCTATGAGAGAGATGACGTAGTTTATGAGAAGAGTTATGCCCAGTATGCCCAGGCTGCTAAGGCCTTTGCCGCATGGGCTAAGGATAAAAGCCAGGAGCTGGGCCATCCGGTACGGGTTAGCCTGGTAGGCCAGAAGGGTTACACCTACCTGGCAGTTCTTTTTGGTATTACGGGAGCCGGCGGTGTATCCATTCCCCTTGATGTCCAGCTGGCCAATCCGGTTATGGCGGATACCATCAACCGGGCCGATACCGATGTAGTATTTTATGACTGGGAGTACGGTTCCCAGATCTCCTACATGCAGGATAACTGTCCTGGTGTCAAGGAATATATTTGCCTGCAGAGGATGAAAAAGGAGGCTTCCGCAGGCAGCATCCAGGATACTTACGAGGGAGTGGACTTCACACCGGAAGCTAAGGAAGACCAGTGTGCCCTGATCATCTATACATCGGGAACCACAGGACTTTCCAAGGGCGTTATGCTGTCCCACAGAAACCTGGTATCCAATGTCTTCTGTAACGATGAGTTCGGTGACAGATTCAACGAGATCGCTTTGGGAGCCCTGCCCATCAACCATGTTTTCTGTATCAATGAGATCCTCATGGTGATGAGGTACGGCTGTACCTTCTGCCTGCTCAATGATATGAAGAAGCTCTTCCACAGCTTAACCCTTTTCCAGCCCCACTATATGAGGTCGGTTCCCATGGTATTGAAGGCCATCAACAGCAGGCTGCAGGTGACGGAGAAGCGTAATCCGGGTCTCAGCAAGGATGAGGTCAGGGAAGAGGTTCTTGGTAAGAATATGTATAAGCTGACCGGTGGCGGCGGCTACCTGGCCCCGGAACTGGCAGAGAGTCTTAAGGCTTATTCCATCACAGTCGGCCAGGGCTACGGTATGACAGAGTGTAGTCCCAAGCTGGCAGTGCCGGACTATGGCTGGGATGAGAAGCTTTCTTCTGTAGGCTATGTTGTCCGAGGCGTGGATGCCCGTGTCCAGGATGGTGAGCTGCAGGTAAAGGGACCCAATGTCATGATGGGTTACTACAATGATGAAGAGAGAACGGCAGAAGCCTTCACTGAAGACGGATATCTGAAGACCGGAGACCTCTGCTACATTGACGAAGATGGATTCGTGTTCCTCACAGGACGTAAAAAGAACCTGATCATCTTAAGCAACGGGGAAAATGTTTCCCCGGAGGCCATCGAGAACCTGTTCGATTCTGATGTGCTGATTTCAGATATCATGGTTTACGCCGAGGATGAGAAGATCCTGGCGGAAGTATATCCCAACTATGAGTACGCTTCAGCCAATGGCATTAAGGATATTGAAGGAGCGGTCCAGGCCATCGTGGACGGCCACAATGAGGACATGCCTACCTATTCCAGGATTGCCTCTGTTAAGGTCCGTCAGAATCCCTTTAAGAAGACGTCCTCCAGAAAGATTCTGAGAGATGCCGTATTTACAGAGAAGAAAGAAGCCCAGCGCAGGGAGCAGGATAAGAAAAAGCCTGAGAATGAACTGCAGCAGACTCTTTACGATATTATTTCCGAGATCCTTGGCAATGACAAATTTGGTGTGGATGACAACCTGAATGAGTGTGGTATGGATTCCATGAGTTCCATCCTTCTTATAGAAGAGATTGAGGCCAGAACAAAGAAGGTTATCTCCTATAATGATCTTGCCAGCCACAGGACGATCCGGGAGCTGGAGGCCCTGCTCCGGTCCTTGGAAGACCAGGAGCAAGTGGTTCACGAGAAGCTGGAGGTCTATCCTCTGACCAGCATGCAGATGTATTTTGGTTACATCATCAAGGGTAATACTACCGGTAACCTGCCCTTTACCTTTGCCCTCCATGAAAAGACTGACCTTGAGCGTCTTCAGGAGGCCATTAAGACAGTCATTAACGCCCATCCCGGTGTCAAAGGTATCATCAAGCCCGATGAGAAACATATCCTCTGGCTCCACCGCAGGGATGAGGATGAGGTGGATGTGCCCATCATCAAGCTGACAGAGGCCCAGTGGCAGGAAGAGAAGGAGAAGATCCTGGTACCCTTTAAGTATACCGAGGATGACCGGCTCTACCATATCGCCATCTATGAGACAGAGGAAGGCAAGTACCTGCTCTTTGATGTGGCCCACATCATGGGTGACGGCATCACCATGAACATTCTTTTAGAGGATGTCAGCAAGGCTTACCAGGGTCTGCCCATCCAGGAGGAGAAGTATACTTTCTACGATTACATTCTTGATGAGAGGGCAGCTATTGAAGCAGGAGCCAGAAAAGAGACCACAGACTATTATGACAGTCTCTTAAACGGCAGCCGCTTAAACCGCAGCGTCCTCAACAAGAAGGGCAAGCAGGACCTCAACCATGCTGACCAGGATGCCATCCGCAAGGATTTTGACAAGCTGACCATGCTGAAGGTCAAGTATTTTTGCCGGGAAAATGGTATTTCTGAAAATGTCCTTTTCCTGACTGCCTTCAACTATACGGTAGGAATCTTCAGCAATGAGAAGGACCTCTTTACCAGTTCCATCCACAGCGGCCGGACCAACGGAAGCTGGAGAAGGCTGGCAGGCCCGCTCTTTAAGACTTATTTTGTAAGAACCATTACAGTGCCCCATGAGACCACTATCGCCTACTTAAAGAGGATTGGTAAGCAGGTCATGGACACCATGCGCTGTCCGATATCCGTACCGAGAGAGGGTGAGATGTTCTTCCAGTATCAGGGAGATATCATCAATATCCACGAGATCGGAGGACTGCCGGCCAAGCCCATCCACCTGCAGCTTGACTCCCTGCCTTTCCATATGCAGGTAATGGCAAGGGATACTAATTATTTCACGGAGCTGCGTTTCTGGAAGAACCGTTTCGATAGAGACCAGATGGACCTCTTCCTTGACTGTTATGAGAGCGTAGTGGATGCTATGCTCAGCGAGCCGTCAGCCCGCTGCCTGAAGAAGCACCTGCCCGAGAAAGCCTTCCCCAAGCACTACTATGTGACAGCCGGTGAACTGAACCGGGAGGCAGGTTTCGAATTGATTCCGGATGCCGCCGATGATGAGAAGATCAAGGCCTATGTCCTGGATGACCGCTATGCAAGGAAGCCTTACGCCGCCTGGGG
>CAMOZD010000157.1 GCA_946630645.1 uncultured Lachnospiraceae bacterium | reverse complement strand
AGAAGAGCAGACAGGCAAGGTGATCGTCTGCCCTGACAGCAGCCTCATAGGCTCCCTGGGCGATACCCAGAGCCTGGGCAGCGATACCGATACGGCCGCCATCCAGGGCACTCATGGCAATCTTGAAGCCCTGGCCTTCCTTGCCTAAAAGATTCTCTTTAGGTACTTTCACATCATTGAAAAGCAGTTCACAGGTTGCGCTGGACCGGATTCCCATTTTGTCATAATGATCTCCGAAGGTAAATCCCTCCCAGCCTTTCTCAACAATTAAGGCACTGATACCACGGGTGCCGATATCTGGTGTGGTCACGGCAAATACTACATAAATGTCAGCCTCTCCACCGTTGGTGATAAAGATTTTGTTTCCGTTCAGCAGGTAGTAGTCTCCCTTATCCACAGCAGTTGTCTCAGTGCCGCCGGCATCAGATCCTGCGTTGGGCTCTGTCAGGCCGAAGGCTCCGATTTTCTCACCTTTGGCAAGGGGAACCAGATATTTCTGTTTCTGTTCTTCGGTACCAAAAGCAGCGATGGGGTAGGAACCTAGACTGGTGTGGGCAGAAAGGATGACACCTGTACCACCGTCCACTCTAGAAAGTTCCTCTACTGCAATCGCGTAACTCAGGACATCAAGACCGGCTCCCCCATATTCTTTGGGATAGGGAATACCCATCAGATCCATTTCGCCAAGCATTGCTACCGCTTCTGTCGGAAAACGGTTTTCCAGATCCATGGCAAAAGCCTGAGGTTTGACGGTCTCCTCGGCAAAGGCCCGGATCTTAGCACGAAGTGCTTCGTGCTGCTCAGTTGTTTTAAACAGCATACAGTTACCTCCTTTACATTTTGTTGAAATCTTGTTGATTCTAACTATATTTTAATAAGAAATATTATCATTTTCAAGAATATTAGTCTGATTGGGAATAGAATTTTTGCTATAAAAATTAAACAATTCGCACAAAAATATTCTGATAATAAATTATATATTGACTTATATGTATGATAATATCCTATTTTGAAGAATAACTTTTATAATAAACATATTCGTTTGTTTACGGCTTTATGGTAGAATGATTAATAAGCAAAATTTATAAGAAAAACTGTCCGGAAATCATGATATTTAAAATGTACAGGTGGTGTCGGTATGAAAAACAGCGATGGATTCTGTGGATTCCTGTCATTATTATAGTTCTGGGGATGGCAATTAACCATCTGACTGGCTGCAGCCTCCGGGAAACAGAAGGTATTTTCCATTTGATGGGATACTGTTCCCAGGCCATATAAAGATTTGAAAGGGAAAATTTCATACCCTGAAACATTTCGTCGGATTCAACTGTATATAAGGTGAAAGGCAAATACGTATTTGAATTTTACTATGGAAAGGCGGGAGGTGAATCTGTGGATAGAATGAAAAGAGCAGAATGTCTTCTTGCGGATTATGGGGATAACATACTGAGAATGGCCTATTCCTACCTCCATAATCTGGAGGATGCGGAAGATATTCTGCAGGAAACATTAATCAGATATATGAGGTCAGCTCCGACATTTGAGAGCGGGGGACATGAGAAGGCCTGGCTTTTGCGGGTAGCTGCCAATCTGTCTAAAAATAAGATCAGGCATAACAAGATCCGGGCCTATGATGAACTGAAGGAAGACCTGGTCTCTGTAGGTGCCGAAGACCTTAGTCATGTGTGGGATGCGGTGAGAGAACTGCCGGAGATCTACCGGGAAGTCATCCACCTCTTTTACCAGGAAGAGTATTCCACCAGGCAGATTGCAGAGCTGCTGTCCCTGCCCGAGTCGACCATTAGGGTCCGCCTGAACCGTGGCAGGAAGCGTTTAAAAAAAATATTGAAGGAGGAATATGATTTTGGAGAATAAAAAGTATCAGGATGTCATGTCCCGCCTCAGTGTTACGCCGGAGATGGCAGAAAGAGTTTTGCAGGGTATCAAGGATATGGAGGATATAAGGGACAGGGAAGCTTTTAAGAGGTCCCCGGAAAATGTAAAGGAAGATCTTGGGAATGCAAAGGAAGATCTTGGGAATGCAAAGGAAGATCTTGGGAATGCAAAGAAAGATCCCGGGAATGTAAAAGAAGATTCTGGCATTGCAAAAGAGGATCTTGGAAATGTATATGAAGAACCGGATTCTGAAAAGAATAGTCCAGGCAAAGCAAATCAAGATAGCGGGCGCTTACTTAATTTTGAAGACAAAAAAACTAAGAGACCAAAGGGTAAAAAGAAGAAGTCCCGCAGATTTGGCCGCTTTAGCCAGATTGCGGCTGCCCTGGCCTTTTTCCTGGTTGGAAGTCTTGTCGGTGTATCCCTGGCCGGCCGGGGAAATGGTTATAATATGAGTCCGGCTATGGAGTCTGACTACAGCCAGGAGGATGGCGGCTATGTTGAGGAGGAAGAATCCTATAATTATGAGGGAGCCCAGGCTTCCGAAGATTATGATATGGCAGCGGAATCCGGCCAGGATAGTAGTAACAATTACAGCATGTCGGCAGCAGTACCTGACCAGGAAAAGACCGGCAGCCAGCAGGATGGTTCGGGACTGGATGGTAAGACCAGCCAGCAGGATACTACCGGCACAAAGGATAATACCGGAGAGACCAATGTACAGAATGGCCAGAAGCTGATCTACTCCGCCTCAGTCCGGATAGAAACGGAAGACTATCCCAAAAGCCTGGAAAAGGTAAAGACGGCGATCCAGAATGCCGGCGGCTATATAGAGTCGGAGAATGAGACTTCCTCATCCGGCTATTATGGTTATGATGGCGGCGGATCCGCTACAAGCCGGCTGATGAGAAACGAGCTGGTCATCAGAGTCCCGGCTGCAGAATATAATTCTTTCCTGGAAGGGATGCCGGGAATCGGTTCTGTGGTTTCAAAGAGCCAGAATGTAGATAACGTGACCTCTTATTACCATGATACTGAGGTTCAGATCAAGGCTTTAAAGATTCAGGAGGAAAGGCTTCTGCAGATGATGGAGAAGGCAGTGACCATAGAGGATATGATCATGGTGGAGAACAGACTGACGGAGGTCCAGACAGAGCTTGATTCCTATGAGTCAGCCCTCAAGGGTCTGGATGACCAGGTGGCCTACTCCAGGGTAAATCTCTCTTTAAATGAGGTGAAAAAATACACGGAGAGCCCGGAGGCCAGCTTCGGTCAGAAGGCTAAGAGCCGGCTGCAGGAAGGCTTTGAGAATTTCGCGGAAGGAATGGTCAATCTGATTCTTGCCATCCTTTATCTTCTTCCGGTGATTATCACTATAACTCTTATTGTGGTCCTTGTCCGCTTTATCCTGAAAAAGAAGGGATGGAAACTGCCTTCCCGGAAAAAGAAGGACCAGGAGATGGACCCGGATGTATTTGATGAGTAAATCAAGAGAGATTGCAGAAAACACTAGCAGATCACTTGATAGAAAGCATTAGCAAATAGGATTATAATAAGCAGGAATAGCCCCATTTCTTCAAAAGGAAAAGATATGGATATTCCTGCTTTATTTTTATGCTTTATAGATTGAAATACCATGAACATGAGTCTTTTCACTGTATTAATTTCTGCTATAATGAGAATTGGTTATTGAGAAATATTTATCTATTACTGAAGTTTTTTTTGATTTTTATTTGCCATAGATTATGATTTGTGAGGAGGTATTGCTTTGAAGGAAGAATGTTTGATCTGTAAGGCACCCCTGGAATATCTGGAATCGGATATCCTTATGGAGTGCGAGATCTGCCATAAGAAGGAAAACAGTAAGACCAGGTGTGTCCATGGACATTATGTATGTAACGAATGTCATACCCAGGGTCTGGATACTATTGTCGGGGTTTGTATGGAAGAGACTTCCAAGGATCCTATCGCCATTATGGACAGGATGATGAGTATGCCTTTCTGCCATATGCATGGGCCCGAGCACCATGTCATGGTGGGGGCCGCCCTGCTGACGGCCTATAAAAATGCAGGCGGTCAGGTCGATCTTCACAAGGCTTTGCTTGAGATGATCAGCCGGGGTAAGAGTGTGCCGGGCGGGGCCTGTGGGTTCTGGGGTGCCTGCGGGGCCGGGATCAGCAGCGGTATGTTTGTATCTATCATCACCGGGTCCACACCCTTGACCGAGGAGTCCTTTGCCCTGTCCCATCAGATGACGGCTGCCTCTCTTGGAAGGATCGGGGAGGTCGGAGGGCCCCGCTGTTGTAAGCGGGATTCCTACCTGTCCATACTGGCG
>CAMOZD010000156.1 GCA_946630645.1 uncultured Lachnospiraceae bacterium | reverse complement strand
CCTTATCTTATGGAAACATCATTCTACAAGAAAAGCTTGTCAGATTAATAGTTATTAAAGAAGTATTCGAAAGGATTATCAGATCCTGAGCCGTCATTCTGGCCGCCGCCCTGGCCACCGTTCGGGTCGCTGTTCTGGCCGTTGCCGTTACCGTTGCCAAAGAAATACTCATAAGGATCTACTCCCTGACCGTTGTCAGAATTACCATTCTGCTGCTGGTCCTGCTGGTTTTGCTGCTGGTCGGAAATCTCTTTCTCGTAATCACTCTTCTTACCTAAGGTAACCTTGATATCCTTCTCCTCGTACTCACCATTCTGGTTAGCCCTCTGGATCGTCAGGGTAATCTCTGTTCCGGCTGCCTTGGCACTTAACTTGGACTTCAGTCCATCCATGGTGGATACGTTATTACCGTTAAAACCTGTGATTACATCACCTGCGGAAATGCCTGCTGTTTCAGCCGGGGATCCGGAAACAACCTGGGATATATAAACACCACTGGGCATACCCAGGGCCGCAGATGTACTGGAATCAATGGTCTTACCTACAATACCAAGGTAGGAAGCTTCAGACTCATCAATACTTTCCGCATTCATAAGGTCTGTCAGGATCGTATTAGCTGTGGTAATGGGAATCGCATAACACATACCCTCTACAGAAGTATCTTCCAGCTTGGCATTATTAATACCGATCACCTTGCCGCTGGTATCACAGAGAACACCTCCGCTGTTGCCGGGGTTGATAGCCGCATCAGTCTGCAGGAGAGTCATGGTGCCGTCTGTGAAGGAAACCTCACGGTCCTTGGCACTGATCACACCGGTGGTAACCGACTGGCCATAACCGAGGGCATTACCGATGGCAATTACAGTCTGACCAACCTCCAGCTTTTCCGAATCTCCCAAAACCGCTACCTTGATCTTGGAAAGGGTATCCTTTTTCAGATCTGAGGACTTGACTGCAATGACTGCCAGGTCTGCCTCAGCGTCTGTGCCGACGATGGTGGCAGAAGCTGAAGTGCCATCAATGAAACCAACAGTAAGGGCTGTGGAATCCTGGACCACGTGATTGTTAGTGGCAATCATTATGGAATTATCATCCTGGGCGATGATAAAGCCGGAACCTGCTCCCTGCTGCTCCCCGGAATCAAATCCGAAGAAACTCTGGGTCTGGTAGGTACCGGTGATGGATACCACTGAAGGCATCACCTGCCGGACCACCTTGCTGACAGTCTGCTCAGTTCCCGTGGCCGCCTTGCCGCTTCCACTGCTGTCATTGGAAGCGGAGTCTGTCGTCGTCTCTATCCTCTGGCTGGTGGTTGCCGAGGAGGAACCGCCGGAAATCTTATTAATACCCACCATGGTGGCTCCTGCGATGATGCCGAAGATCAGGGCGCTTGCCACCAGTTTGACTACCCCTAAAACAGGTGACTTCTTCTTATTATGCCTCCTGCCGGGATCTTCCGGCATACTGTTATAGTTCCTGTAGTTCGGTCCGTTGGGGCCGCCGCCGGAGCCTCCGGTCTGACTGCCGCCGCTCCTGTAGCTGTACCTTCCTTTATTCTTTGGAATATCTCCACCTTCAGCGGCCGAGTCATAACGACTGTTATAATTACTTTCTACAGTTACATCCCGGTCTCCCTGGCCGGAGCTTCCACTGCCGGTCCCGGCACTCCTGTAAAGGCCATCCCGGGCCTCGTTGTAGCTGCCGCCCGTCCTGCTGCTTCTGTAAAGCTCATCCCGGCCCTGCGTATAGCTTCCGCCTGTCCGGCTGCTTCTGTGGTCTTCATCGGAAGACACTGCCTGATAAGAAGGATCCCGGGGTTCATTTACACGGATACTTTCGAAATCCTGTCCCTTGGCAGCATCCTTTTCAAAATCGATCAAATCAAGACTGTCAGACAGAACAGGCTCATCTATCATTCCGGCCCCACTCCGGGAGTCAGCCGCCGGACCAGTTAAACTGTCTGGCTTGTTCCTGCCGCTGTCACCATTATCAAAATCATAGAAATCACTCATATTTACGACCTCCTTGTTGTCCTGTTTTCGGAATTCATCTTAACAACGTTCTGTGAAGAAAATGTGTTAAAAACATGGAAATACTATGCCTTTTTTTCACAGTCATTCCGGTGTATATATATATATACTGATATTTCATCAGAAAAAAACCGGCAATGGACCTCACCGCCCTGTTTATCAAGCATATATTATATATATATACTACGGAAAATTCTTGATATTTCGCAAAAGAACATAATTTTTTGTAAAATTTACTTTAATTTTCTTTTCAAATAGGATAAAATAAGACAACACAATTTATTAGCATTAAAACATACAGTTATTATTATCTGTGTTATTATGCCGGCTTCCCCGGATTCCGGCATATGCTTTTCAGGAGACAGATTATGATAAGAGAGAACCAGAAATACTTTAACCGGCTTCATATCATTCTGGACGGACTTGTGATCTATGCCTCATTCTGTCTGAGCTATTATCTCAGATTCAAATGCAGCTTCTTCAGGGATATTTTCCCCACCACAGGCTATTACAGAAAGCTGTGGCAGTACCAGCGGATGCTGATCATCATCGTCCCCATATTTTTAATTATCTATGGGAAGCTGAATCTCTACACGCCCAAAAGATACCGGAACCAGTTCTGGGAATACAGGAAGATCATCCAGGCCCATACCCTGGGTATGGTAGTTCTGCTGCTGGGTATTGTCTTCTTCAAGTTTGAACATGTACCCAGAAGTCTTTTGTTTATGTTCTATATTATCTCCATGGGCATGAGTATGCTGGAGCGGGTTCTTATAAGGACCATCCTGGAACGGAGCAGGCGGGGAGGTTACAACCTCAAGCATATTATCATTATCGGATTCAGCACAGCCGCTGAGGCCTACATAGACAGAGTCCGGTCCAACCCCCAGTGGGGCTATATGATCCACGGTATTTTCGATGACAACATGTCCGAAGACCAGAATTACAAGAATATCCACTGTATCGGCAAGATCAGTGATGTGGAACATTTTCTCCAGAACACCAACATGGACGAGGTGGCCATAGCCTTGGGCTTGCGGGAGTATTTCAAGCTGGCGGACATTGTGGCCATCTGTGAGAAATCCGGTGTCCATACCAAGTTTATCCCGGACTATTATAAGTTCATCTCTACCAACCCGGTCACAGAAGACTTGGATGGCCTGCCTGTAGTCAACATAAGAAATGTTCCTTTGACCAACACGGTCAACCGCTATGTCAAAAGGACTATGGATCTGATTGGATCTTTCATCTGTATCATCCTTTTCTCCCCGGTCATGGCCGTGGTCGCGGTTCTTGTCAAGCAGAGTTCTCCGGGTCCCATCATCTTCACCCAGACCAGAATCGGCCTGCACAACAGGCCGTTTAAGATGTACAAGTTCCGGTCCATGGGCGTCCAGTCCGCCTCCAAAGAGGCAGCCGGCTGGACTACCCACAATGATCCCCGGGTCACACCGGTGGGCCGGGTAATCCGCAAAACCAGTCTGGATGAGCTGCCTCAGCTCTTCAATGTCCTGAAAGGAGATATGAGCCTGATCGGTCCCAGACCGGAACGGCCCCAGTTTGTAGAAAAATTCAAGGAAGAAATTCCCAGATATATGATTAAGCACCAGGTTCGGCCTGGCATGACCGGCTGGGCCCAGGTCTGCGGCTTCCGCGGTGATACCTCCATCGAAGGCAGGATCGAGCACGACCTATTCTATATTGAAAACTGGACCCTGGGATTCGACATCAAGATTCTTTTCCTAACCGTATTCAAGGGTTTTGTCAACAAAAATGCCTACTGACAGGCCTGAAAAGCCTGCCAGCCCCCGGCAGGAACAGGACGCCCTGTCCATCTATGTAAGAATCCGTAAAAGTGACTGGATCCTTTCTCTTGACAGAAAACCCACAACAAGTTATGATTGCATCTGCATAAGTATCTGGCTTTTGCAGATGCTTTATTATTGTCATATCAAGCTATATCAAGCTGACTGTTACTATATAGAAGCTTATGATTTTCCGGAGGTTCTTTTATGGACAATAACCTTAGATTTGACTCAGATGAAGAAGCACAGGCGCGCAGGAGACGGGCTGAACACGCAGGTGTCAGCTATGGTGACGTCTCTTCCCACCAGCACAGAAAAAGAAGATCCGGCTCTGCCCGTCAGGACCCGGTCCGGGATCCCGGTTACCGGCAGATTGATGATGAAGACTGGAGGGAGACAGGCCGGACCCGGA
>CAMOZD010000155.1 GCA_946630645.1 uncultured Lachnospiraceae bacterium | reverse complement strand
ATATTATCCAGGATTTCCGTACTCCGGACCCTCAGATCCTCCGGCAGGGGACTCTGCAGGTCACTGTTTTTCGGGGGATGCCTGAGGGCATTGAGAGCCACCGTTTCCGGTGACATATTATTTTTCACCTCAATGGTCTTCTTGACCGGAACAAGCCCGTCTCCCCTGGCATTGGCATAGTAAAGAACCAGCTCCAGGTCATAACTGTAAAGATCCTGCTCATTGCCGGAAACCAGAAAGGTATCCGGACCCATAGGACCTACTGGCACACTGTTGGTTCCCAAAAGGGAAGCTCCATTGATAGAAAAGGTCACATTGTCCACAGTCTCAAGCTGGAGAATGGACTGGACCACCGAAGCCCGCAGCAGGGCTTCGTCCACCGAAGAAAGCTGCCGGTAAGCCTCACCGAAGTCAATATTTAAAATCTTATCTTCCAACATGGTCATGGTATTTACCATGATCACCCCCGGAACAGAAGCCTTATACTTGTCCGTATTACTCTCCTCCGTGGTGGACAGCTGGTAGATAATCTCCGTGGCGGCGGCCACCGGATCCTCCGGATGCTCCAGTTTATAGGGAACCCTGACAAAACCATCGGCGTTGGCATTGAGATAATAGAGATAGATATAACCAGGTTCCAGGGTCTTCTCCTTCTGGCGGGTATGTTTTTTCTGACAGGCGGCGGACAGCAGTGACAACAGCAGAAGCAGACAGATTATTTTTATCTTTTTCATCCCGTACCTCCTATTGCTCCACATAACTCAAGGGAATCTGCAGGGTGAAAACAGACCCCTGTCCCTCCTGGCTCTCTACACTGATACTGCCCTTGTGGAGAAGCAGAACCTGCTTGGTGATGGCCAGACCCAGACCGGTGCCGCCGGTCTCCCGGGACCTGGTCTTATCCACCCGGTAGAATCTTTCAAAAATCTGTTCCCGGTCCTCCTCAGGAATCCCGCAGCCACTGTCCTTGACTTTAATATAAAAGTAAATATGGTCCGCATTCAGACTGACCTCCACCTGGCCACCATCCTCGTTGTACTTTACCGCATTTTCTATGACATTGATACAGGCCTGGCTCAGCTTCACTTCGTCCACCTCTGCCACCACCGGCCGCACGGTCTCCAGCCTCAGGCTGATATTCCTCTTGGCCGCAATGGGCGAAATCTGCTTCATCAGATTGGTCAGCAGTTCATTGATGTTGGTGGGCTTGATATTCAGCTGGGGATGGGTCCTGTCCATCCGGACAAGGGCCAGAAGGTCTGTGATAATAGAATTCTCCCTGTCAATCTCATGGACGATATCCTCCATAAACTCCTTATAATATTCCACAGGCACATCGTCCTGCAGCAAGAGAGAATCAGCCAGGATCTTCATGGACGTAATAGGGGTTTTAAGCTCGTGGGAGACATTGGAAACGAATTCCTGACGGGAACTTTCCAGCTCCCGGTAACGGTCGATCACCTGGTTAAAGGAATCCGACATCTGATAAAACTCCTTAAAACCCTCGGGGGTCAGGGCCGTCTCCTGGTGTCCCGCATTGATCATATCCAGCTGGGTCTGGATATTCCTGAAATTCTTTCTCAGGAATATGTGGATGATGAGACAGCATATGATAACCAGCAGCATGAACAGACTGATTATGGTCACCCTCTGATCCTTCAGATAATTCATGACTGCCCTCCGAAGGCTCAGGGATGAGAGGGCCAGCACAAGACCCTGAATCTCTCCCTCCGAATCCCTTATTTCCGTAATCACCTGGAGAAAATTCCTTCCGATAATCTTTGGAGGGATTTCCTGGCCCCGCATGACACTCACTGTCTCCTCGTTGATCAGGTAGTGGCCATAACTCTTACGGTAGGTGTCAGTGATCACCTTGAAATGGCTGTCAATAATCAGAATTCTTCCATCCAGGTAATCTGCCAGTCTCTCCACATCCCTGATTCTGGAAGAATCACTAACCTTGGGATAATTCATACTGTAGGACCGCATTTCCCCGGACATAATCTGATTGCTCAGGACGGCACAATGTTTTTTCACCTCCCTGGTCTGCTCTTCAAACAGTTTCGATCCCACGACCGAATTCAACACCACGCTGTAAATAGCCATGATGACAGCCATAATCAGGAGAACAATAACCGGAGTCAGCAGACTCAGGGGGAAATAGTTTTGAAGCTTTTTCATAATATTAGCAGAACTCCTCCCCTGCTTTATTAATTAACAGCCAGCCAGGATTTTCCGGACGAATCCTGGAAAATATCCGGTTGATGGAAGAACCATCGATCAGAAAACCGGTTGTCAGAATCATTATACCATTAATTCAGAAATAGGAAACGCAAAATATCCCTTCCAAAAAACATAAGGCCGGATCTATGACTCCCGGACTTTCTTCTTTTTTAAAAATGGTTCCCGGAATATCCCCTTTCTTAAAAACCGGCTCCCGGCCGTCAGTTCTGGTCTGACTTCCGGGAGCCGGTATGAAACTATTCTCACAGAGGTCTCTATGTTGAAAGAGATCTAATATCTAAATTGTTTCACAGCATTTTTCAAAAATCTATAGGTCAATGGACAGCGTTTTTTAAGCTTTTTAGGATGAGTAAAGAAATCGGCCATGGTTTGTGCGAAATACTCTAATCTGTTACTGATGGAATAACCCCTTGGCATAGTGGAAATTGCCGGTTTATATTTTTTTCTTTCTTTTTTGAAAATCTTTCCCCAAAGGGGACTATCAGACATAGGACTAATAGTATCAGCTGAAATCGTTCCAAGTGAATAGTCCATATAATGACCAAACTCATGATAGACAAGCCCCTTAACTGCCTTCTTCAGTTGAATATGACCGACAACCCTGAATCCATGCGGGTCATTATAATCATAAATATAAAACTGGCAAATAGTTTGTCCGGTATGTCCTCCTGGAATCTTCTTTACTTTATAAATCTGTCCACCGTCTCTGATAAAAGTATTCCGGATAGCTGCGGGCACTTTTTTCAACATTTTATTAGGGTTATAATACTTTCTTGCACTTACAGCCGTCGGCACAAGCAGACTGACCATAAAAGCCAGAACAAATAAAACTATAGTTTTCTTCAAGATTTTTTTCATAATTCCCTCCCTTTCTCTTCTGTTTACGTGAAAATTTACCATTTCAAGCACAATTATCAGATATATTATAATAATATCATACTATAGTGCAAAATTCTATATATAAATCTACTTTTTTCAATATCCAGCCGCAGCTATTCCTGCTTTTTCCTGTGTGGGTAAAAAACTGCCAGCCGGAAAACTCCGGCTGGCGGTTCAACTTATAATCTGCTTATTTAAATTAAGACGTCCTGGCAACAGTTATACTTTTTTCTGTCTTTTTAGTCCTGGAAATAGTAGCCTACGCCCCACTTGGTGTGAATGAAGTCCGGATCTCCCGGATTCCTTTCAATCTTTTCCCGGAGGCGGCGGATGTGTACATCCACGGTCCTCACATCACCGGGATAGTCGTAACCCCAGACAATATTAAGGAGGTTTTCCCTGCTGTAGACCTTATTGGGATGGAAAGAAAGAAGTTCAAGGAGATCATATTCCTTGGCAGTAAGCCTTACTTCTTTTCCATCGACAAAAACCCGCCTGCTGTCACAGTCAATCTTCATCCCATTTTTCTCAAAGATCTTTTTCTTCTCTTCCTCCACGGCCTGGCGGTGGCTTCTGCGGATGATGGCCTTAATCCGGGCTTTAACCTCCAGGATATTGAAGGGCTTGGTAATATAATCATCGGCGCCGTATTCCAGTCCCAGGATTTTATCCATGTCATCTCCCTTGGCTGTCAGCATAATGATAGGCATGTTGGAGAAATCCCGGATGCGCTGACAGACCTCAAAGCCATCAAGCTTAGGCAGCATCACATCAAGGAGTATCACATCATACTCTGTCTTTTTTGCCATCTCCAGAGCTTCCTCTCCGTCATAGGCACAGTCCACCTCCATATCATCCTGGACCAGAGAAAACTTAATTCCTTTTACAATCAATTTTTCATCATCGACAACCAGTACTTTTTTACTCATAATCCACCTCAGTCAACCCTTATATGGTCTTTCATCCTCTTGTATATCCCATCACCAATCCCGGAAACATTTTTAATCTCCTCGATCGATGAAAAGTCCCCATGTTCTTCCCGGTAAGCGATAATGTCCTCCGCTCTTTTTGCCCCGATTCCGGGAATAGTAAGCAGCTGGTCCGCCGTTGCGGTATTAATATTTACCAGGGCATCCTCCTCCTTGTCCGCCCCGGCCC
>CAMOZD010000154.1 GCA_946630645.1 uncultured Lachnospiraceae bacterium | reverse complement strand
TTCTTCACCTGGTCATTGAGCAGGGCCAGGGCCGCCGTAGTTCCGGGAGCTCCTGCATATTCCAGGCCGATCTCCTCAAGAATCTCACCGACACTGTCTCCGACGGCCGGGGTGGGCGCCAGGGAAAGATCGATGATGCCAAAGGGTATATCCAGTCTTTTGGAGGCCTCTCTGGCCACCAGCTGGCCTACTCTTGTTACCTTAAAGGCTGTCTTCTTTATGGTCTCACAGAGCACTTCAAAATCCTTGCCCCTCACACTTTCCAGGGCCCGCTTGACTACGCCGGGTCCACTGACGCCAACATTGATGACTGTGTCAGCCTCGGAGACACCGTGGAAGGCTCCAGCCATGAAGGGATTGTCATCGGGGGCATTGGTAAATACTACGAATTTGGCATTGCCGATGCACTCTCTTTCACTGGTCTGGCGGGAGATCTCCAAAATAGTCTCTCCCAGCAGCTTAACCGCATCCATGTTGATGCCGGTCTTGGTGGATCCCACATTGACAGAAGCACATACCCGGTCTGTGGAAGCCAGGGCTTTTGGCAGGGACCGGATCAGTCTCTCGTCTGCGGGGGTCATCCCCTTGTGGACCAGGGCAGAATAGCCGCCGATAAAATTCACCCCTACTTTTTTGGCACATTTATCCAGGACTTTGGCAATCTTTACAAAATCATCGGTGTCCTTGCAGCAGGCTCCTCCCACCAGGGCCACCGGAGTGATGGAGATACGCTTATTTACAACCGGAATGCCATATTCCGCCTCAATCTCCTTACCGACTTTTACCAGGTTCCTGGCCTTGGTCGTAATCTTGTCATATATTTTTTCGCAGACCACATCCACTGAAGAGTCCACACAGTCCAGAAGGCTGATTCCCATGGTGATCGTACGAACATCCAGATTCATCTCATGAATCATCTGGTTTGTCTCAATTACCTCATTAATATTCAGCATATATGTCCTCCTTCGATGCCGGATTCCTAGATGCGGTGCATCATCTCAAAGATGTCCTCGTGCTGGGCCTGGATCCTGCAGCCGATCTCCTCACCAATCTGCTCCAGCTCAGCGGACATATCAGAAAATGTCTTAATCACTTCCTCAGATTCCACCACCATCATCATGTTGAAATAGCCGGCTGTAATCGTCTGGTTAATATCAAGAATGTTTATATTATTGCTGGCCAGATAAGTACATACTTTGGCAATGATTCCCACGGAATCCTTACCAAGAACTGTAATGATTGAACGCTTCATCTGTTTGTCTGCCATCTGTTTTTCCTCCAAATTATAAGACTTATTTTTAATTAATTCTACAAATCTATATTTATAACTGTATTAAAGGCCACACTCATAAGAGCCTCCCTTTTCTGGTCCGCTGCCGGCTCCGGCCGCCCCTGAGCCCCAACAGGCCCGGACTTCAGTCGCCAAAAGACAACTGGCCGCAGATCTCCTCCTGTTCCAGGGGTGAAGGGCCTGTCAGAGTGGGCTCTGACCGACTGGCCACCTGCAGGGAAAAAGGCTGGTCTTCCAGGCAGATATTATGCATGAGCAGCTCCAGTCTCACTGTCTCAAAAGCCAGGTCGGCATAATTATTCTCCTTGCTGAGATGGCCCAGCAGGATATGCCGGCATTTCTTTCCGATAATCTTAGACAGGAACTGGCCGGCCCGCTCATTGGAAAGGTGGCCGAAATTACCCAGAATCCTCCTTTTCAGAGGATAGGGATAAGGTCCTACCATGAGCATATTAAGGTCATGATTGGCCTCCACCAGCAGGGTCTCACAGCCCTGGAGCTTATCGATCAGATAATCATCAAAAGTACCCAGGTCTGTAGCCGTGGCCACCTTGGACTCCTGATCCTCAAAGGTGTAGCAGCCCGGGTCTGCCGCATCGTGAAGAATCTCTGAGGCCTCCACCCGGACCCCTTCTATGTCCATGGGTCTGTCCTTTTCTATAGAACAAAAAAGATCCTTTTTCACCTTGCCCAGACAGGGACTGGCCAGAATGGCATCGATGGTCTTGCCGGTGGCATAGACTGGCACAGGGTATTTTCTCAGGAAAACACCAAGACTGCTGATATGGTCGTTATGCTCATGGGTTACAAAGATTCCCTGGATCCGGTCCGGGCTGACCTCCATCTGCTGCAGGCCCTCCACAATCCTTTTTCTACTGACACCGGCATCCACGAGAAAATGGGCATCCCGGTTGCCGACATAGATACAATTGCCGCTGCTTCCGCTGGCTATACTGCCTAAATACATACTAAAATCATCCTTATATTAATATAATACGATGTCCCGGCCATCATTTCCCAGAACCAGATACCATGTTCCGGCCATCAATTTCCAGGACTATTCTGATGTCCCGGCCATCATTTCCCAGGACTGACTGAGGTCTGGTTTATGACCTGATGACTTTGTTATCATATAACAATTTCAATGATTCGTAAAGAAAACATTTTCCAGTCCGGCAGGATGCCGGCTCTGGTCCGGCCGACTTTGGCGTCAGACCAGAAGCTCTGCCATGGCCCGGCGGACCTGGCTGGCGGTCTGTTCCGGATCCGCTGAGTTATCAATGACTACCTGACACCTGTCCCGGTAGTAGGCTTCCTCCTTCTGGCGGGACATGACACTCCTGGCCCTGTCCTCTGTGTAGGCCCGGCCCTCCATAAGCCTTTGCAGCCTGACCTGCCGGTCGGCATAAACATACCAAAGGCTGTCAAATTCCCCGGCCATGCCTGACTCCAGGAGCAGGGCTGACTCCACGACGATAATGCCTGTCTGTTTCCTTCGGACCCGGGCCTTGTCCCTGGTCTGATCCAGATTATTATCCTTCTTTTCCAGTTCCGGCTGGTCCTGCACCACGCCCTGGTCCCTGTTTTGTCCTCTATCATGATCTTGCTCTTTACCGTGTTTTCTATCCCGGTCCTGGCAGTCCTGGTCCCACCTGCGGGCAAAAGCGGTCATCCGGTCCCGGATCTCCTGGATTACATTGGGATGGGTTATGGCATTAAGCCGGGCCAGCTTCCGGGGATCGGCAAAGACGATGGCCGACAGTTTTAGCCGGTCTATCCTCCCCTCCCCGTCCAGGATACCGGTCCCAAAGGCCTGGACTATGTCCTGGTAGGACCGGGCTCCAGGCTCCATAAGCTCATGGGCCAGCAGATCAGACAAGATGATCTCTGCCCCGTAGTCTTTCTTTAAAATCTCCATCACAAGACTCTTGCCTGAACCGATTCCACCGGTCACCCCAATCCGGAGTACCCGGCTTCCCGGCCCGGCTGACTGACATCTTGCAGACTCTGGAACCAGACCTGGTTTTTTGTCCGGCCCCTGGTCTTGTGCCTGTCCTGGCGTCCTGTTTTTTCTGCTATCTTCCATGGCTTGTCCCTCCATAAAAGACCCGGAGGGAATCCCTGTCCCCTCCGGGCTCTGCATTCATTGATATGTTCCGGCCTGCTGACCTTATTTGGCATCATACCAGGTCTCGCCTTCCTCCACGTCAACGGACAGGGGAACACTCAGGCTGGCAGCCCCCATCATTTCCTCTGTGAGGATCCGGGCTACCTGGGCTTGCTCTTCCCGCCTGGTCTCAATCAGCAGTTCATCATGAATCTGAAGAATCAGCCTGGACTGAAGCTTCTCTTCACGAAGCCTCCTGCTGACCCGGATCATGGCGATCTTAATGATATCTGCCGCCGTTCCCTGGATAGAAGAATTCATGGCTGCCCTCTCCCCGAAATTCCTCTGGGCAAAATTGCTGGAGCCCAGCTCCGGTATGGGCCGGATTCTTCCGTAAAGGGTCTTCACGTAGCCGTGCTCTTTGGCATAGGCCACATTATCGTCCAGATAAGTCTTAATCCCCGGATAAGTGGCAAAATATTTATCAATATATTCGCTGGCTTCCTTCCTGGAGATCTTCAGGTCCTCAGAAAGACCAAAAGCGGAGATACCATAGACAATACCAAAATTCACTGCCTTGGCACTTCTTCGCAGCATGGGGCTTACCTCCTCAAAGGGCACGCCAAAGACCTGGGAGGCAGTCATGCGGTGAATGTCTTCCCCATGCTTGTAGGCATCGATCAGATTCTGGTCCTGGGCCATGTGGGCCAGGACCCTGAGCTCAATCTGGGAGTAGTCGGCACTGACAAAAACCGAGCCCTCTTCCGGCACAAATACCTTGCGGATCTCCCGGCCCAAAGGCAGGCGGATAGGAATATTCTGCAGGTTGGGGTTGGAACTTGAAAGTCTGCCCGTGGCCGTCACCTTCTGGTGGAATACCCCATGAATCTTGCC
>CAMOZD010000153.1 GCA_946630645.1 uncultured Lachnospiraceae bacterium | reverse complement strand
GGTCAGTTCTATGTCAGAGCCTCTCAGATCCGCCCCCTGGTCCAAGCCGAAGGTGGCGATAGGACAGCGGGCCCCGCCGGTCACCTCTTTAAAATGTTCATCGTCTATGTTGGCAAAGCCCTGCCTGCACTGGCCAAAGAGCATGGCCTTACAGTGGAGATATTCCTCGAAGCTGGCGTGCTCATTGGG
Source organism: uncultured Lachnospiraceae bacterium (assembly GCA_946630645.1). Lineage (GTDB taxonomy): Bacteria > Bacillota > Clostridia > Lachnospirales > Lachnospiraceae > Anaerobutyricum. The sequence goes on along the minus strand of CAMOZD010000153.1, from coordinate 4,117 downwards.
GCCGATATGGTCGGGAGACAGATTGGTAAATACTCCATAATCAAAAAGAATACCTGCTGTCCTGTCCAGCTTGAAGCCCTGGGAAGAGGCCTCCATGACCACCATGTCACAGCCGGCCTCAACCATACGGCGGAAATAGGCGTGAATGTCATAGGACTCAGGGGTCGTATTATTGACCGTGATGTGCTCTTCCCCGATCACCACCTCTATGGTTCCGATCACGCCCACCTTATGGCCTGCCTTCTCCAGAATGCTTTTTATCATGTAGCTGGTTGTGGTTTTGCCCTTGGTTCCCGTGACTGCAATAGTCGTCAGGTCCCGGGCAGGATAATTAAACCAGGCTGCGGAAATCAGGGCCATGGCATATCTGCTGTTCTTCACCTTAATCACAGTGACCTGGTCCGGGACTTCCACAGGCTCCTGGACCACCAGGACCGAAGCCCCCTTGGCCGCTGCATCGGCGGCGAAACTGTGTCCGTCAAAGGAAGCTCCCTTGATACAGATAAAAAGACAGCCCTGTTCCAGTTTTCTCGAATCGTTAACCACTGCACTGACCTCCAGGTCAAGACTTCCCTGAAGGCAGTCATATTCTAAATGTTCTAAAAGATATTTCAGATTCATTTCCCTAAGACCTCCTGTCCTTATTGCTGCTGCAAATCTGAAAAAAAGCAGACACCAGATCTCTCCATGCCTGCTTGTCCTTCTCTATTCCTCCGTCATAAAGGCCGGGTCGACCTCAACCAGCTCTTCGAAACTGTCCATATCTGTGATCCCATTCTCGAAAACCGGGTCCTCATTGCTGGTCTCGATGTGGAGCTTGCCATCATAGAGCTCCTCAACAGCGATAGAGAGCGGCTTGGAACCCTCTTCCGCCTTCACTAAGGGCTGGTCTCCGGAGATCAGCTGTCTGGCGCGGCGGGAGGTGGCAATCACGATGGAATAACGGCTGTTGATCACCGGCTCTTCGCCGTCAATCTCCTCCCCATTAATTTTCTCCATTAACTCTGTGTAGGATGGATGCAGCATAATCGAATTCTCCTTTCTGAATCCTTTATTATCATAGAAATATCAATAAAACGAAAGTCCTCCCCGGCTATTTAAAGCAGGGCGGGCCCTGTGCCCGCAAGGGAAAATACTCCGGGCCGGGCCTCACCGGGAAGCTTTCAGACTGTTTTTTAAATCATTGACCAGATCCTGTCGATAGGACATACGGCAGGACTCGGCCTCAATAATGCAGTGGATCTGCTCCACACACTCTTCCAGCCTGTCTTCCTCATTACAAACCAGATACTCGTAGGTGGTCATGGTCTCGGCCTCCTCCGCTGCCCGGCGCATCCGCTTCTCCACCAGCTCATCCGACTCAGTACCCCTGCCGGTCAGTCTCTTTTTTAAGACCCCGGCCGAAGGTGCGGTAATAAAAATCAGAATCGCGTCCGGATACTGCTTTTTGATCTTGATGGCTCCCTGGACCTCAATCTCCAGAATGACGGTCCTGCCGGCCTCCAGCTGGTCTTCCACATACTTTCTCGGCGTACCGTAATAATGGTCCACATAACGGGCATACTCAATAAACCCATTGTAATCTATAAGTCTGAGGAAGTCCTCTTTTTGCTTGAAAAAGTAATCTTTTCCATCGACCTCGCCCTCCCTGGGCTTTCTGGTCGTCATGGAGACAGACAGACTATATCCGTATTCATTCACCAAAGCCTTTGAGACAGTTCCTTTGCCCGCCCCGGAAAACCCTGAAATCACAACCAGTCTTCCACTACTCTTCATGCTCTTCATCCTCTCTGTCTTCCATGTCAGGCTGCCTGCAGCGAATCGCCAGTGTGGATGTGGTCAGGGCCGAGAGGACCAGATGGCCGCTCTCCATAACCAGGACAGACCGGGTCCGACGGCCGCAGGTCGCGTCCACCGCCCTGCCCTCATCCCTGGCTGTCTGAATCATCCTTTTTATGGGTGCCGCATCAGTACTGACCATAGATACGATCTTCTCCGTGTTGACGAGATTACCAAAACCTATATTGACAAAAGCTGCCGGTCTACTCAATATTCTGCACCTGCTCCCGGATCCTCTCCACCTCTGTCTTCAGCTCGATAGCCAGATTGGAAATCTCCATGTCATTGGCCTTGGACAGGATGGTATTAGCCTCCCGGTTCATCTCCTGGGCAATGAAGTCCAGCTTGCGGCCCACACTGCCGCCCCGGATCAGTTCATCTTTCATATTATCAATGTGGCTTCTGAGACGGACGGTCTCCTCATCCACAGAAATCTTATCTGCGTAAATGACAACCTCGGTGGCGATCCGGCTCTCGTCAATGTTGGCGTCGGACAGAAGGCCATGGACCTTGTCCATCAGCTTCTTCCGGTACTCCTCCACCATCTGGGGGTACCTCTCCTCCACCAGGGTGATATTCTTTTTCATGCCTTCCAGCTTACCCAGAATATCCTCCTTCAGATTCTCCCCTTCCTTGATTCTGCTGTCAGAAAAATGATCAGCGGCCTGTCTGACCGCCTCCATGATCTCATGGCTGGCATAGTCCTGGTTCATGGGAACATCCTCCAGAGTCATGACTTCCGGGAACCGGGCCACCTGCCAGGCAGTTACCGTGTCACTGATTCCCAGCTCTCCTCCCAGCTGCCTGAGGGCCTCATAGTACTCCCGGCCCATCTCTTCATTGAGCCTTACCCTGACGGTTGTCTCCGAGAGATCCTCAAAGGAGATATAGACGTCAACCTTACCCCTCTTGATGGTCTGCTTGAGACTGTTCCTGATATCTGCCTCGATAAAATTCAGCTTCTTAGGCATCTTAATGTTAATATCACAGTATCTGTGGTTGACAGCCTTCATCTCGACAGTGATCCTGAAATCCTCAGATAACAGCTCTCCATGTCCAAATCCTGTCATGCTCTTGATCACTTTTCTCACCTCATAATCTGTTTCTGGTCTAATCACAATAAAAGCCGGCTGCTTTCATCACAACCGAAAAAAACGCACAAATATAGACCATAATTATAACGGAAAATCCCGTCAAAGTCAATGAGGGGAAATCTAGTCCCCCTGTCCACTGGTCTCCCCCATCTTTTCTTCTTTTCGCCGCTCCTCCAGGTCCCTCTCCAGAGTCTTCAGGTAATGGAGAGTCACTCCCCCGGCCGAGGGCACATAAAAGCGCTGGTCCAGCTCCTGGAATTTGAAATGCTTAAGGCCTCCTGCCTCCATTCGCTTCCAGAAGGTCATCATTTCCCGGAAGCGCAGATAATAGCAAATCTGTCTCTCCGTAAAATAAAGAAGGAAAAAGCTGACACCTCCCTGCTTTTCAAACTGGTCCATGAAGCTGACCTGGTGGGCGTGGATATTCTGCAGGGGAAAACTGTCCACGGCACATTCCTTGGCGTCAAAGCAGACGGGGATGCCCTGGACGGCACCGATATAGTCCACCGTGCTTCTTTTTTCAAAATAAGCCAGGGTGATGTGCCTGGTCTCCTTGTCAAACCTTACCGGCGTGATGGGCGTCGGTATTTTCTGAATCAGGGCCAGACCCTGGTCCAGATATTTTTCATTGGTATAATTTACCAGTTCTTCAAGAATGGAGCCCCTGAGTCCCCTGGAATTCCAAGTAGCCATAATGGTCTTTTCTCTCCTTCTCTTAACTGGGACAGGTCAGTCCCAGAGCATTGATAATCCTTTCCATGCCGGCTGGCAGGGGGTCGATAATAACCGGTCCCCCGAGCAGGGTTACCCGGCCGCAGTGAAGCAGCTGGTGGGTCAGGCCGTAATCCTTCTTCAACCTGTCATTATAATCCCGGTCACCATATTTGTAGTCCCCGGAAACCGGATGGCCAAGGGCAGCCAGGTGGCTGCGGATCTGATGACTCTTGCCGGTAATCAGGTGAATCTCCAACAGGGAAGCCTGCCGGCAGCTGTCAAGGACCCGGTAGGCAGTCTCCACTGCCGCCCCGCCCTTGTTTTTCTTCCCGGACCAGCTGACCCGGTTGGTCCTCTCATCCTTGGTCATGTAACCACCAAGCCTGCCCTCTCCCTTCATCTCCCCTTCTACAAGACAGAAATAATACTTGCCCAGATCCCTGCTTTTAAGTAGGCCGGAAAGGGTCTGC
>CAMOZD010000152.1 GCA_946630645.1 uncultured Lachnospiraceae bacterium | reverse complement strand
AGTTCCATTGCCTGGCTGGCTTCCATTGCCGGGCTGAATTCCGTTGCCGGGCTGAGTTCCATTGCCAGGCTGAGTTCCATTGCCTGGCCGACCATTATCAGAGCCGGGTCCTCCCCAGTTTCCGGGGCCATGACCCGGGCCTCCCTTTCCGTTACGGCCCTTGCCGCCGTCATCCCTGAATCCAAAGTCCTGGCCATTCTGACTGCCGGATCCATCCTGGCCCTGACCCGGCCCGGCCTCGGCCACTGCCTGCTTGTGGACCTGGCCTCTGACAGACCGGGCTGAACTGATGCCGCAAGTATAGCCGGCACCAAATACAAGCATGGCGCCAATGACCAGACCGGCAACCATCTCTGTCCTCATGGTCTTAAAAATCTTCTTTCCATGGGACACCCGGTCCGGCTGGTCTCCTATACTCTCCGGGACCTGGGCAAGGACTACTTCCTCCCGGGGCTCTTCCCCTGCCACCTGGTCAGGATCCATTTCCCCGGTCACTTCTTCAGAAGTCTTCTCTCCTTCTTCCAGTCCGGAATCCATTTCCCCGGCCATCTGTCCGGAATGATTATCCCCGGCTGCCTCCCTGTTTTCATCTGTCCTGTCAATATTCTCTGTAATCTCACTGCCATAATCTCTTCCTTTAAAATCCTCATTCATCATCTTAAGAACCTCCCTGAATTCTTATTTCTGGTCTGGCGGGCCATATCCTTTTTGCCTCTGTCAAAAATAAACTAATCTTAGTGAGGCTGGTCTGAATCCGGCTGCTCAAGCATCTCTAATGGCCTGCTCTTTGAAACATGACCAAATTATATGGGGATTTTTTGAAGAAAAAATGGATAAAGTGCGTTAATTTTGTGACCAGTCACCCCAAATCAGCTATACATGGCTGAGGATGATGGTCATGTTTCCGTCTGCCTCTAAGAGGCCTTCGGCGGCAGGCACGAAAAGGCTTTCTCCTGCCGAGAAGTCTGTCTCCTGACCCAGGAAACGGATTCTTCCCTTACCCTCCAGGCAAAGAACAGAGGTGAATTTACTGTCGTCCATGATGACCTCCACCTTGTCCCTGACCCGGTAGAGGACTGTCTCAAAATATTTACAACGGCTCAAGATGGTTCCGGAAGCGTCCCTGCCGGTTTCCAGCTGGTCCGGCAGGTAGCGGTGGAAATTGAGCACATCTAAAGCCTTGTCAATATGGAGCTCGCGGGTCTTGCCGAACTTATCCCTCCGGTCGTAATCGTAGAGACGGTAGGTACAGTTACTGCTCTGCTGGATCTCACAGATCAGGTTGCCGCCACAGATGGCGTGGACGGTTCCTGCCGGTATGAAATAGACATCTCCAGGCTTGGTGGGATAGTAATTAAGGATCTCCTCGATGGTGTTGTCCCTGATTCTGGCCCTGACTTCCTCCCTGGTCACGTCCCGGTTGAAGCCCACATAGAGCCCGGCCCCCGGCTCACAGTCCATGACATACCACATTTCATTTTTGCCATAGTCATTTTCCCGTTCCAGGGCATAGTCGTCATTGGGATGAACCTGGACAGAAAGATTCTGTCTGGCATCGATGAATTTGACCAGAAGGGGAAAGTTCTGGAGGGGACTGCATTTCCAGCCCAGGGCTTCCTTGCCGACACCCTTTAAATAGTCGCCGAAATGTAGTCCTTTGTATCTGCCGCTGGCTACGATGCTTTGGCCGGCCATGTGGGCAGACATCATCCAGGCCTCGGCAATCACGTCATAATCACATTTCATATGGTAGACATCCCGCAGCTTGGTGCCGCCCCAGAGATTATCCTTATAAGCTGGCAGCAGCTTGACAAAGGGCTCCCGCTCAAATTCACCGCGTCCGCTGCTCTGATAACTGATTTTTGATTTCCTTCCGCTTCCTGGTCTCACAAGTTCACCAACGGCCGTCTCTACAAAGACCAGGGTTTCCCTGCCGACAGCCGTGATCTCATGCTGGCAGCCCACAGGGAAATCCACATAATCCTTAACACCATAGAGGGCAGTTTCCCCGTCCTTCCTGATTTCTGCCTGTCCCTGGACTATGGTCAGGTTTTCTGTCCTCTCCTGGTGACTGTGGGCAGGAATCCGGTTGCCGGCAGGAAGAAATACCCGGCGGATCCGGTAGCCGGTCTCCTCCACCAGCTCCTCGTAGCTGCCCCAGGGACGGTAAAAATTCGTTCCCCGGTCAGCCCGGTCATAAAGCTCCGGGTGCCGCTCCATAATGTCCCTGACCTGGTCGGACTTTCCATCCCTGCCGATATAGATGGCATCGGGTGTGTTGGTCACCAAGATATTATCAAGACCGTTAACCACCACCGTCTGCCTGGAATTATTATTGATTACCACTGACTGAAAGCTGTCCTCCATGACAACCTGACCCTCTCCCGGAAAATCGGTCCCGGGAATATCCTCCAGACTGTCAATCTGGCTCCAGAGAAAGAGCCCTCTCACCGCCTTTAGCTGCCGGCAGTGAACCAGGAAGGAAGAAGCAGTGTGAAGATCATGCAGCTTTTTTTCGGATTCTTTGGAATAATAGGTATAGGAAGATCCGGACTCAGCGTCGCCTCCGGTCTCCCAAAGGTCGTAGGTGGTCTGACTGCCTTCTATAGAGTAGAGCAGGTTGTTGGTGTTGGTCTGCCTGCCGGCAAAGGTTTCCTCCAGAAGCCGGTAATCCTCCAGCAGAATCTTGCTCATTTCATTGAGGAAGGAATCCACCCGGAAAAGCAGCATGCCCAGATTGCGGTAGACTGCCTCCTTACGCAGATCAATCCGGCTGATGGTCTCCTGGTCCGGTTTCTCGATAAAGTGTTCCATGCTGCCATCGGATTTCAGGCCCATAACATAGCCGTAGCGGGAGTTCAAAACCGTCTCTCTCAGGGTAAAAAGGGCCAGGCTGCCTTCCCTGGCATACTCCTTGGCCTGCATGACACTGTCCTTATAATCCTTCTCATCACCCCCGCTTTCCGGCCTGGTATAGATTACATGGTCAGACACAACCACAAAGACATACTCCGAGGGCTGCAGGTCCATGGCCGCCAGGGTGATAGCATTGAGGGCTCCCCTGGACTCCTCCTCGTAGATACAGCGGTAGGGTGTGCCCTGGAAGGCTCTCATCTGGTTCTCCACAATATAGCGGTACCGGGCATTGGTCGCAATAATGAATTCATCACAGAAGGGAAGATTCCTGGAAACCGTCTCCTGGAAAAGGGAATGGTTCTTCTGCATGGGAATAAACTGTTTGGGATAGTTTCTTCTGGACAAGGGCCAGAGTCTCTCTCCCCGGCCTCCGGCAAGAATTAAACATTTCATAAGGGAAATAACCTCCTCCTGACTGCAAAGTATTTACAGGCAGATTATACCATAAATCCTGCAGCTATTTCACCGGGGGCTCTGATAATAAAAAAATTCCACCGGCGGACTGGCACGCGGGACGCGGTCAGGCCAGTAACAGAATCCCTGGTGTGTAAACCCACATCAAAGGAAGGTTTTTCATTCAGTGGAAGCAGGGGAACTTCCTCCTGTAAATGAAAAATACCGCACAAAAACGGTGGCAACCCTGGTCAGGTCCCCCGCTCCTGTGCGGTAAACAGATCAATAATAAATCACAAATCGCGGTGGAAATCCCCGCAAAGCCGGCTGATTCCGGCTGCTAATCACGGTCTCCTAGAAGCCCCAGTACTTGTTCCAGCAGATCGGGCACATCCATCCACCCTCATAGCGCATCTGGTCGGACGGAAAGAACTTATGGCACTTGCAGCAACGAATCTTTTTTACTTCCTCGATGGGCGTACCATCAGTCACTGTGCCTTCAACGATCACACCTCCGGTGACCTTTTCCAGATCCTCACCTGAAATCTGCTTTCCGGCTTTTGCTTCTTTTTTTTCTTCCATCAGTTTTCTCCTTTCTTTATCCCTAAAAGGAACAATCTGGCTGACAGGGTTCCTGTCATACCATACATGGGCAGCATTCTCCTGATTTTTCCCTATTATACAGGAAAATGTCCCAAGTATCAATTGCGTGCCTGGTCTATGGTTTGCACTTTTTTAAATACAGCGGTCACTGTGGTATCCCCATCAAAGGACAGGTCTGTGGACAGGGAAGAACTATCCTCCAGGGTCCCTGTTTCCGTCTTCCATCCCACAAACTGCCAGCCCTCTTCCGGCTGGGCGGTCAGGCTGACCGGGTAGTCCGTGAAATAAGCCCCGGTCCAGTTCCCCTTTTGATCCAGGTCCGGGCTGATGGTATTGAGCCGGATCCTGCCTCCTTCCGGCTGGTCATTGTGGATGGTCACGGAAACCTTGCTGCCGGACAGGGAA
>CAMOZD010000151.1 GCA_946630645.1 uncultured Lachnospiraceae bacterium | reverse complement strand
AACCTGATGGACCAGGTGGTTAATTATGTGGCCAGTCATTACCAGGAGGAGATTTCCCTGACATCAGTATCCCATGATCTCTATATCAGTCCCTATGCCTTATCCAGGGTATTTTCTAATCATTTCCAGATGAATTTCAACCGCTATGTCAATTTGACCCGGCTGGAATATGCAAAGCAGATGCTGGAATACACGGATAAGTCTGTGACGGATATCTGCCTGGATGCCGGTTTTGGCAGTCAGAGGACCTTCAACCGGGTCTTTAAGGAAGAACTGCATATGAGCCCGGCTGAGTACAGGAAGACCAGCCATGGGTCGGTCCTGGAACATGCCTGATCCGGCGGATCTGGTTTAAGCCCAGGCCAGAACCGGCAGTGGAGGCCAGGATAAGTGGGATCAAGTAAGCAGGTAGGAAAACAGGAAAGGAAATTCTATGATTAAAGCTGTATTTTTTGATATAGACGGGACCCTATTTTCTCATTTTACCGAGCAGGTGCCCCCATCTGCCAGGCTGGCCCTGCAGGAATTAAAAGACCAGGGGGTTTTGCGGGTGGCGGCCACGGGCAGGCATATCCTGGAGCTTGAAGATATGGATCTGCTTAAATATGATTTTGATGGCTATGTCACTATGAATGGCCAGATCTGTCTTGACCGGAACCTGAATGTCATCTATGGCAATCCCTTTACAGAAGCAGACCGGGATGTCCTGATCCGGTTTTTTAACAATAAGGATATGCCCTTCATCCTCATGGAAAAGGACCGGATGTACATCAACTATGTGGATGACAATGTAGTCCAGGCCCACAAAGATATCCATACCAGGATTCCAGATATCAGCAGCTATCGGGGAGACACCCTTTACATGAGTGTCGCCTACTGCAAAAAGGACCGGGAGGACTTTCTGACCAGTCAGATCGGTGACTGTATCTTCACCCGCTGGAGCCGGCACGGTGTGGACATCGTTCCAAAAGGGGCGGACAAGGTATCGGGAATCGAGCATTTTCTGGCCTATGCCGGACTCCGCAGGGAGGAAGCCATGACTTTCGGTGACGGGGAAAATGACATGGCCATGCTGGAATATGCTGGCATCGGCGTAGCCCTGGGTAATGCCAAGAGCCAGGAAATTAAGGATGCAGCCGACTATGTGACCGACCATATCGACGAGGACGGCCTGCGCAATGCCCTGGTCAGGTTTGGGGTTATTAAGGAATGATGATAGAATAAGGGCTGGAAAGAGACAGATGATCTGAAGAATAATTATTCCTGCTGCCAGCTGACAGGTTATATGAAACTTTTTTATAAGTATAGAAACTATCAGGTTTTTTTGAAAATATCTCATTAATCAAATTGGGCGCTGATATGAATAAAAAGAATAAGGATAAATACCAGATTATCAATAAGGATTTTCCTTCTCAGAAGGAAAAGATTAAATATTTCCACAGTTTATCGGAGGAAGACAAACTGCAGGCTTTCCTGGAGATCATCGATGTTTCATCCCATATCGTCTTTTTAGGTGGGGCGGGCGTGTCTACAGAGAGCGGTATTCCGGATTTCCGGGGTAAAAACGGTCTCTACCGGAAGAAGGAGAAAAGATTCAGCCGTTACCGGCCGGAATATCTCTTAAGCTATGACTGTCTCAGTAAGGAGCCGGAGATCTTTTTCGCCTATTTCCGGAAAAACCTTGACTCCAGGCAGGTGGAGCCCAATGACGCCCACCGGGCCCTGGCCAGGATGGAAAGCCAGGGCAAGCTTGACGGTGTCGTCACCCAGAATATCGACGGCCTCCACCAGAAGGCGGGTAGTGTCCGGGTAGATGAGATCCACGGCAGTGCCTTAAGGAGCTATTGTATCTCCTGTAGAAAGGCCTATGGTCCGGATTATATATTTGACAGTCCAGAAGAAATTCCTCTATGTCCGGATTGCGGAAAGATGATCCGGCCTGATGTGACCCTCTATGGAGAGTTTCTGCCGGAGGAGGCCTATGACCATGCGGTCAGCATCATTAACAGGGCAGACTGCCTGATCATCGGTGGTACCTCCTTAGAAGTCGGTTCGGCGGCTCAGCTGGCCCATCTTTTCCACGGGGAATACCTGGTCATCATCAATAAAGGAAAGACCAGGCTGGAGGGTAAGGCCAACCTGGTCTTTCATGACAGCATCGGGAAGATTCTCAGCCTGGTGGTATGATTATCTATGGTTTCGTTGTAAAGAAATGACATTTAACGATAGTCTTTTTAATAATAGTAAATGATGATCAAGGCTGGTAAGTAATTATCGAGGCCGATAAATGATGATCAAGGCTGGTAAGTAATTATCGAGGCCGGTAAATGATGATCAAAACTGGTGAGTAATTATTAAGAGCAGTAAATGATCAGCATTAAAAAGTATTCAGTATAAAAAAGCATTTATCCCTTCTCTGATCTGGAGACTGGATAAATGCTTTTTTTTTGGATGGATGAGGTTTTCAAACGATGGCTATATGGTAAGAATAAAGCCCATCAGGTAATCCACCAGCTCTTCCGGGGTCTCCTTCTGGCCGTCGTCGAGCCAGCGGCTTATGGTACTGTGGATGACTGACAGCCTTGAAGAGATACTGTATTTTTCTCTGATGTTATTATATGGGACAGAATTAGATATATCATGGGCGAAATCAGCCATTTTAAGGAGGAGAAGAGATATATTGGATTTCTCACTGAGGATGATCTTGCCCTGGTACTCATCGGCAAAATAGATAAAGCGAAATAAAAAAGCGCGCCAGTCCCGCTTATTCTGGGAACTGAGTACAGGGAGTGCCGCCTGGCTGAACTGCTGGAAAAGGTTTCCCAGAAAGCTGTCAAGGATATCCGTAACTGGTAGAAGATTATTGAAAAAAACGTAACAATATGAGCAAGACTGATAACTAATTAACAAACACCAGCATTTTATTAGGAGCTGTCTTGTTGCCGGGCTGAATTTGTCCTATAAAAAGTCTGGCTATAATGATAATGATACAATAATCCAAAGGAGCCCTTTGACCGGGTATCCGCTGAGTACGGTATCGTGTTATACCGGGGTATGAAAGAAACTTATCCGTTTTATAGTTCTGTCTAATAATTCCCGGTTTTTAAGGAATAGGAAAATGTAATCCGCCTTTTCCATTGTATATTATAAAGGGGTCGGGACTAAAATAGTAGTTATAAAGATCGTTTAAAATATATATGGAGGAGGTAGAAGCTATGGTTAAGATTTTTTTAGATTTTGAAATGAATCCGGTCTCCGGGAAGTATCCTGAAGTGAGAAAGATTTGTAAAAATGAGATTATCCAGATTGGTGCTGTCAAATTGGATGAGACCAATGAGGAGATTGACAGTTTCTCCTTATATGTATTTCCCCAGTATGCCCCTGACATCAGTAAGAAGATTCAGCGGCTGACAGGTATCAGCTATGACCAGGTGAGAGAGTCGTCACCTGTAGAGACCGCTATTAAGGTTTTTGCAGACTGGTGTGGTAGTGACTATGAGATTTATGCCTGGAGCGATAATGATCTCAGGCAGCTTTCCAGGGAACTGGCTGCAAAGAAGATTCCCATCACCTCTGACCTGGATTATATGATGTCTCACTGGAAAGACTACCAGCAGGAGTTCGGCAGCATGTTTCCCTTTGAAAATCTTTTCTCCTTAATCAATGCGGTTAACATCACGGGAATCGATTTTAAGGGCAGAGCCCATAACGGACTGGACGACGCGAGAAATACTGCCAACATCTACAGGATGACCCAGGACCCGGTCCGGTTCGAAAACTTCCGCAGGCAGGTTCTCTCCCTGGTAAAACCCAGCAGGGCTTTTACCCTTGGGGACATGTTTGATTTCTCGTCCATCGCAGTCAGCTGATGCATATGATTGGGAAAAAATTAGGAGATTGATTGACAGAGAATAACAAGTTATGTCAGGGATTAACAGGGAGACCAATCATATGAGATTATGAAAAAATGTATAGAAAAGGAAGTGGTCGCTGCATAGCCGGCCGCTTCCTTAATTTTTTAATGAGAAACTTTCCCTAAGATGGTATGATTGATGATAGAAGAGATACAAAACAATACTTTCAGGAAAGAATACACACAGACAAAACAGTATTTTCAGTTAATAGAATTGACAGACAGTAATAGAATTGACAGACAGAAATACTTGCAGGGAGAGAAAAAGACTTGTATAGATTTGATGAGATACCAATTCATGAAAAGCCCCGGTGGACTTTTACCTATGACAGACTTAATAAGCTGTGGGACCGCTACCCCCAGTATCATAATATGGCTACCTTCTCAAGCCTTGATGAACTGCTGGAAGAACACCAG
>CAMOZD010000150.1 GCA_946630645.1 uncultured Lachnospiraceae bacterium | reverse complement strand
TCCGTCAGGTCGGCCAGGTCCCGTTTGCCAAAGAAACTCAGGGGAAGTTTTCGCAACCGTTCTGCCAGGCCGATTCTCATGGTCTTTACTTCTGAGTAAACCAGTCCGTAGGTCGCGTTGTACTGCTGGAGATGGGTGACCAGGGAAAGAACCACAAAGCCAAGAAGAAGCAGCAGAAAGAAGACAGGACCGGGGAGGGCCGCCTGGTCCGTCAGGGCAGCCATAAATTTTGTCATCAGGAGGTAAAGAATACCGACGCCCCCCATGACCACCAGGTTGACGATGATTGTCCAAAAGGCTCCTTTTTTTGTATTTTCCACACCCTGGTCCGTCAGGGCATATTTACGCTGAAAGTTTTTTCCAAACATTTAATTCACCTCCCTGCTTAAATCCGCCATTGTACGGCCTGTCTGTAATCATTCCACATTTTTGCGTACAGACCGCCTTGTTTCAGTAAATCCTCGTGACTGCCTTCCTGGGCCAGATGGCCCTGGTCAAGGACAAGGATTTTATCTGCCCCGACAACGGTGGACAGGCGGTGGGCGATCATGATGACCGTCCTGTCCTTGGTCAGTCTGGAAAATGCTTTCTGGATCAGGGCTTCGTTTTCCGGGTCTGCAAAGGCCGTGGCCTCATCAAGAACGATGATGGGGGCATCTTTAAGAATGGCCCTGGCAAGAGCAATACGCTGCTGCTCTCCTCCGGATAAGTAGGTGCCCTGGCTTCCTATGACCGTGTCTATCCCTTTTGGCAGCTTTTCAATGATATCGTCACACTGGGCAGCGGCCAGGGCTTTTATGACTTCCTCCCTGGAAGCCTCCGGCCGGGCGGCCCGGACATTTTCCAGGATGGAGGTCTTAAAAAGATGGTTGTTCTGGAAGACAAAGCCGATATGGTCCATGAGGACATGGGAGTCGATTTGTCTTACATCCACGCCACCCACCTCTACACTGCCTGAGGAGACATCCCAGAAACGGGGTATGAGGCTGGCCGCGGTGGTTTTTCCGCCGCCGGAAGGTCCCACAAGGGCTACGGTCTGTCCGGGATCAACCTGGAAGGATACATGGTCCAGGGCCGGGATTTGGGAACCTGCATAAGTGAAAGTCACGTCTTTAAAACAGATTCCATTGTCTGCCGGCAGCTGGGGATGACCGGCCTGTTCCAGAACCGGGGCATCCATGACCTGGTTGATTCTGGCTAAAGCTGTAGATGCCAGCATGGTGCCGCTGGCGGCGAACATAATCTTAGCCAGGGCCGTGGAAATGATGGCTGAGAAAATGGCATAGAAGGCAAAATTGGTGACAAAGCCGGCAAAGTCCCCTTTTGCCAGGGCTCCCGGTGCCATCAGCAGGACAGCAGGTACCAGGAAGATAAAGGCACCTTCCGTAAAGGTCAGGTTGATGGACTGGGGCAGGCGGCAGACACCGTTGTTGTAATATTCTGCCTTGTCGCTGTAATCCTCAATGGCCTTTTTAAAAGCTTTGAAAGAATAGACAGTCTGCTGGAATACTTTCACGACAGGGATTCCTCTGACATATTCTGTGCCGGCCTTGCTCATGTTATCCTGGGCCTTCTGGTACTCCAACATCAGCTTTGCATTTTTTCCACCCATCATGGTGAACATGGAGATGATGGAAATGACAGCGGATAAAAGACATGCCAGGCCCATCCGCCAGTCAAAGACAAACATGAGAACCATCATGGTGATAAACATGGCTATGGTGCCTACGATATCTGCCAGGTTGTGGGCAAGTAAGGTTTCTGTCTCGGCAGCCCCGCCGTCAAGCCGGTTTCTTAAGAGGCCGGAGGCATTGGAGTCAAAAAAACCTAAGGGTGTTTTCATCAGATGGGCCATCCCTCTTTTGCGGATATTGGAAGCTGTCCGGAAGGCAGCCAGATGGGTGCACATGAGGGCGGCAAAGTAGATCAGGATGCCGGCAAAGGCAAAGGCAAAGGCCGTCCATCCGTAGGTGGCGATACCGGTGGCCTTGGTCCAGTCAGGAGCTGCGGCAATCAGGTCACGGGCAGCCAGCCAGATCAGAATGTAGGGAAGCATACTCATCACCATGGCAATGGCTGATAGAAATAGACCCAGGAAGGTCAGTCCCTTATAAGAGCCTGCATAGTCCAGAAGGACAGAAATGTCATTTTGTTTCTTTTCTTTGTCCATGAATTCATCTCCTTTTCTCACTAGTATTTCTTTTGGAATTTTAAAGAACGAATTAAATTACTAACATATATTAGTTATTACTAACTATGTGTTTAAAAATTAACCGGGCTCTGGCAGCCCGATCGATTGGCCGGTATATATTCCTGTGTGATTATATCAGGAAGTTTACTTAATATGCCTGTGTAATTATGTTAGGAAAGATGCCTGGTCTTTCTGCCTTATCATGTCAGGAAATATACTTAATCTGCCTGAATGTCCTTGTCAGGAATATTCAGTAAATGCATCCAGCCGGCATTATGGTAGTCGTGGAGGCCTATGGCACATTCTCCTGCAGTTTCAAAGGGAATATCGTGGCTGATTAATTCCAGCATTCCTGAGAACATACTGCTGACCAGGATATGCTCCAGTTCAGGGCGGATCCGGCGGCCTTCAAAATCCAGTTTTCTCATATGCCTGATGAAACGCTGGGTTGCATGGATTTCCGCCTCCGTCAGTTGCTGGATCATATTCTCATACCTGGTCCCCGCAGCCCCATCAATGAGGATTTTAAATTCAGTCTTATACTGGTACATATATTCCAGCATCTCCAGCATGCAGGCTTTGCCCACATCACCGGTAAAAAGCTTCTGCTCTTCCGGTGTCATCCCAAAGACCCGGTTCACTCCTTCCTCATAGAGCTTTATAATATGGTCATAGTGGCCTCCGACGATGAACTCGAAAAGTTCTTCCTTATTTTTAAAATGCCAGTAGAGGGACCCGGTGGTCACGCCGGCCTCCTTGCTGATCCTGCGAAGGGAAGCCCCGGAAAAACCCTTCTCCAGGAACTCCTTTCTGGCAGCCATAAGAATTTTTTCTCTGCTTTTCTCTTCTTTGGACATAGTCACACCCACCATATTAACACATCAGCAAATGCCTGACGCCACAGCTTCGTGCTGCAGAAACAGCCTGTCTTCACAGCTGCGTCCAGCTGGAACAGTTTGTTTGCACAGCTACATTCGGCGGCTAGCGCAGAATGATGATTCCATATAAATAAAGACCATAACCCTCTTATAGAATAATACTATAACAGCGTTATGGTCTCCGTCAAGACAGCTTAATGACTATCATTATCAGTTACATTTTCCAGTGATGGATCAGCGTTTAATCTGCCATATTTTCAGGAGAATTCCTATATTGCAGGAATTTTTCCTTTGATCAGCGACTTTCCAGAGTTTCTTCCAGGGCCTCTTCCAGAGCATCCAGGTCGCCCTTGTACATGCCGTAGTAGAAGCTGCCCTGGGGCGGATTCATATCGCCTCTCTTGTTGGCTTCCACACCTTCCTTACCATACTTGTGGGGTGTGGTTCTCCAGCGGGCAAATCCATCCTGCTGGGTATATACTAGGAAGTCGTCGGGATGGGTATCCATGATATCCTTTTTCACGTTGGCCGCTGCCCGGCACTCCTTGGAAAGGATGAAACGGGTTCCTACGAAGACACCCTCTGCACCTACAACCTTGACTGCCATGGCCATCTTCTCATTGACTGATGCCGAAAGGCTTGTCTGTCAGAGATTTGGTCTTGCGGATGGCCTTTCTCATCTCTTCAACGGTCTCGTCGATGGTCGTCACGATTTCTGTGGAGCCTGCGCTGGTTCCAAGAACACCAAGGCCGCCGGCGTTGGACACTGCTGCCACCAGTTCAGGGGAAGTGATCCAGGCCATGGGTCCCTGGATGACGGGCTTGCTGATTCCTAAGATTTCACATACTCTGTTCATAATCATATCTTCCATTTTATTCATGTTTATTAAAGCCGCTTAATGTTACTTTTTATTTATGTCTATTACTTTTATGCTTATTATAATTAAATAATATTTTGAAAAAAAGCTACATAAATTAAATTATGTAGTGAAAGACTACATAATTTGATTTATGATGTGTTTGGGAAGAAATTCTATGATGAAAAACCAGACAGGAAGGTGAATTGTAAAAAAAGGCCAGACAGAAAGTAGACAGGGGATGAATTATAAATAAGAGTCCCCTTTGTAAGCCGAAATGTTATTTCTTGTAAAGATTGAAAAATAATATCTATATCAGGAATAGTTTTTGTTCTTGTAATAGCCTTATTCCTATTATAAGATGGGAATAGTTTCAGGATGTAATAGTTTGATGTACTGCATTGAAATACTGAACA
>CAMOZD010000149.1 GCA_946630645.1 uncultured Lachnospiraceae bacterium | reverse complement strand
AACTTTGGGCGCTTTTTTGGTCCGCAGTTTCTCAGCCAGGGCCAAAGCCGCCTCCTTGGTGTGGCCGTAAACGGAAGTGTAGGCCACAACAATACCCTCCTCTTCCGGTGTGTAGGAAGACCACTTGTCATAGAGGGTCAGATAATAACCCAGGTCCTCCCGGAGAACCGGTCCGTGAAGGGGACAGATTACCTCGATATCCAGGGATCCGGCAATCTTCAGCAGGTCCTGGACATAGTTGCCGTACATACCAACAATGCCGATATAATAACGGCGGGCCTCATCGACCCAGTCCTCCTCCACGTCATTGGCTCCAAACTTGCCAACGCCATCCGCGGAGAAAAGAACCTTATCCAGGATATCATAGGTAACTACAACCTCCGGCCAGTGGACCATGGGTGCCTCCACGAAAGCCAGAGTGTGAGCCCCAAGGCGGAGGGTGGAACCATTTTCAATGACCACCTGCCTGTTGGCAAAATTAGTGCCGAAGAACTTCTTCATCATGACAAAGGCCTTCTCGGAAGAGACGATCCTGGCATCTTTGTATACATCCATAAAGTTAGCTATATTTGCAGAATGGTCAGGCTCCATATGCTGGACGATCAGATAGTCCGGCTGCCTGCCCTGAAGAACCTTCTCAATATTAATCAGCCACTCGGTACCGAAATTCACATCGACCGTATCCATGATGGCTACCTTCTCATCCAGAATGACATAAGAATTATAAGCCATACCGTTAGGCACCTTATACTGGCCCTCGAACAGATCTATATTATGATCATTGACACCGACGTATTTGATGTCTTTTGTAATATACATAATAACCTCCCCTGCTATTACTGAAAAACCCACCTTGGCATCCTATAATTAATTTTATTATAAATAAAAAACGGACCTTCAGATGAGAAAATGATATCAGTAAAATAGGAGATATCGAAACAGAAAAAAGCTGGTCATCCCAAGCATGACCAGCAGTAAAGTTACCATCAATTTAAGTTCTCTTTTTTCCAATTATATCTGTTTTCTTACAATCTGGTACTCATCATCCCTCCTGTAATAAGGACAATTTCGGAACTTACTTTCAAATAATCTGCCAAAATCATCTTCATCGATATTGGCAGTACAATACCAGGCATCATCCTCTTCATCATACTCGTAGTATGCACAATCCTGACAATTCAGCTGCATGGGAACTCCTTTCAAAAATACCCTCAGTTATTCATTATTTCTCTTCCGGACCTTCACCGATCTCGCAGGCCCGGTCATCGATGGCCCGGGCGATCCTCAGGTCAGGAATGAGCCAGAGCAAGATAACCCCGATCAGGCAGGGCAGGATGAGATAGCGGTAAGGATCAGGAGCAAACAGAGAAAGGACCAGGGCCAGCAATTGCAGGAAAACAGTGGCGGTCTCCTTTTTACTCTCATTTACCACCTTTTTGATAATCACACAGTCTGTTGCATGGACGATAATATACTGCAGCAGAATATAGGTGAAAGTCACGGCCATATTAATGATGATATAAACAGTCACTGGCAGGCGTCCGAAACCGGTCCTGCTGACCCAGTCGGTGCTGACCGGAATCAGGGACAGAGAAAATAAAAGCAAAAGATTCGACCATAGAATCTTTCCATTAACCTTATCCAGAACCTGGAACAAATGGTGATGATTATTCCAAAACATCCCAACAAACATAAAGCTGACCACATAGCTGATAAAGCCAGGCAGCAGGCTCTTCAGGCTTGCCAGGCTCTCCCCCGCCGGCGGTGTCAGTTGCAATACCATAATAGTAATGATAATAGCGATTACACCATCACTGAAGGCCTCCGTTCTTCCTCTTGGCATCTCAAGCCCTTCCTTTCTGTAAAATAAGGATCTTATCTTTTTTCCTGCAAGGTTTTAAATGATAAAGATTAACCTCTGTCCTTCCCATTCTATCGGACCTGGCCCTGTTTTTCAAGGCTTACAACCTATTACTTACAGGTGGGGGTCCGGCAGGACAGCCCTCCTCTCCCAGGATTTTCAGGAACCTACCCCTGCCCACGCCTGACTGTTTCTAAAATAAAACATATTTATATCTTTTCTATCTAGTAAATTCTATCCCAGATGATATAATTTAATCATCTATTTGTCTATGTAAAGAAAGGAGCATTCTATGCTGAAACTTGGATTTGGATGTATGAGACTTCCTATAACTGATCCGGATAATCCCACCTCCATCAATGATGAGACCATGAAGGAGATGGCAGATCTCTTTACCGGTCAGGGCTTCACATATTACGACACTGCCTATATGTACCATGAATTCGAGAGTGAGCGGGCCGTTGGCCGCAATGTGGTGAAGAGATTTCCCAGGGATTCTTTTACCTTAGCCTCCAAGATGCCCCTCTCCCTCATAAAAAATGCTGAGCAGGTTCCAAAGATCTTCCAGGAGCAGAAGGAGAAAACCGGCATCGACTACTTCGACTACTACCTCCTCCACAATATGACCCTGAGCAAATATCTTCTGGCTGAGAAGTTGAAGATTTTTGATTATCTAAAGGAAAGAAAGGCCGCGGGAGAGATCCGCTATCTTGGTTTCTCCACCCATGATAATGCGGCTGTGGTGGACCGGATTCTGACCGAGCACCCGGAGATGGAATTCGTCCAGCTGCAGATCAACTATCTTGACTGGGAAAGCAACTATATCCAGAGCAGGCTCTGCTATGAGACCTGTGTAAAACACGGAAAGCCAGTCGTAGTCATGGAGCCTGTCAAGGGAGGAACCCTGGCCAATCTTCCCAAGGAAGCGGAAGACCTGATGCGGGCTATGCACCCCGACTGGTCACCGGCCTCCTGGGCCATCCGCTTTGCGGCTTCCCTGGAAAATGTCATGGTTGTCCTTTCCGGCATGAGCAACCTGGAACAGATGCAGGATAATGTTTCCTACATGAAGGATTTCCAGCCCCTTAATGAGGATGAGCTGAATATCCTCTGGCAGGTAAGAGACCTGCTCAAGAGCTGGTATGCCATCCCCTGTACCTCCTGCCGCTACTGTGTAGAGACCAACACCTGTCCCAAAAACCTGGCCATCCCCAACTATTTTTCCCTCTATAATGTGAAAAAACAGGCTGAGGCGGTCAAGGGAAACCGCTGGTCCCAGGAAAACCTCTACTATGAAAACTATATCTATGCAGGCTATGGCCGGGCCTCAGATTGTATCTCCTGCCGGGCCTGTGAAAGTGTCTGCCCCCAGAATCTGAAGATTGCAGACCTGATGAAGTCTGTCTCTGCCAGCTTTGACGGGGAATGATCAGTGACTGTCATAATAAACAGCTGACATAATAAAAAGTTGACATTTTATACAGCTGACATTTTATACAGCTGACATAATAAAGAGCAGTGATGCCCGGCCCCTGCAGGCCCTTTACTGAAAAACCAGTAAGGGGACCGCAGGTCCAGTCGCCACTGCTCTTTTTATTTTTCCATTTAACAGGTCCGTTTAACTTGTACTGTTTTTTTTAATTTTTTTAGTCCGGGATACCCGTCAGGTTCTTCAGGTCTGAAGCCGAGGGATAACCGTAGGCCCCTTCCGCATGGAAGACCGCTCTTTTTATGGCTTCGCCCATGACATCAGCCGCCAGGGTTCCCACCAGGTCCCTGTCAGCCTTGACCGAACCCAGGGAGACTGCATAGATACTGTCCCCGTCGGCGCTGCTATGGACAGGCCAGATGGCCCGGGCATAGCCATTGTGGGCCATGCCGGCGATCTTGCAAAGCTCAGTCTTGTTAAAAGAAGCATTGGTAAGGATAACCCCCAGGGTTGTGTTAGTTACATATTTGTTTTCCTTTACCGCTATACTCTGTTTCATGTACTCTATGGTATCCCGGAAGCCTGTCCTGTCTTCCGTAAGCAGGCCGGCGATTTTCTTTCCTGTCTTCCAGTCATGGATATCTCCCAGGGCATTGAGTGCCACCAGGGCCCCCAGCTTCAGGTCTCCCAGCTGGATGGCATAACTGCCTATACCGGTTTTCATGCAAGTCTCCATGCCACAGATCTTACCTACGGTGGCACCGCAGCCTGCCCCGAAGTTTCCATCCCGGTAATTGGGGGCTTCCAGGGCCAGCCGGGCTGCCTCATAACCCATGGCCTGGTCAGGTCTTACAAAAGCGTCTCCCACCGTCAGGTCAAAAAGATCTGACTGGACAACCAGGGGAACCCTGGTGATACCGGTATCATAGCCAATGCCCTTCTCTTCCAGGTACTGCATTACTCCAGTGGCTGCCCCCAGGCCAAAGGCACTGCCGCCTGCCAGGACGAGTCCATGAATCTGTGAGGCTGCCGCCATAGGCTTTAACAATTCAG
>CAMOZD010000148.1 GCA_946630645.1 uncultured Lachnospiraceae bacterium | reverse complement strand
GGAACCGGGGGTTCTGCCGGGGCGGATTCCCAACCTCCTTGTCAATGGGGCAGAGGGTATCGCCGTAGGTATGGTGACCAACATTCCTCCCCATAATCTGGGAGAGGTCATTGACGGAACCATAGCCTATGTGGATCATCCGGACATCACCACAGACCAGTTGATGGAATATATTCCGGGGCCGGACTTTCCTACAGGGGGAAGGGTGGTCAATCAGAAGGATATAAAAGAAATCTATGAGACCGGCAGCGGTAAGCTCAAGCTCCGGGGCCGGCTGGAATTTGAACCGGCTAAGAAAAGGTCCATGAGGGACAAGCTGGTAATCACAGAGATTCCCTATACTATGATCGGCAGCGGTATCGCCAAGTTTATCTCCGATGTGGTCGGTCTCATTGAAAATAAGTCCATCACCGATGTGGTAGACATTTCCAATGAGTCCTCTAAGGAGGGTATCCGGATTGTTCTGGAACTTAGGAAGAACGCCGATGTGGACCGGCTTAAAAATATCCTTTACCGGAAAACCAAGCTGGAGGATACCTTCGGTGTTAACATGCTGGCCATCGCTGATGGAAAGCCGGAGCTGCTGGGCTTAAAGGACATTCTTCGCCTGCATACTGACTTTCATTATGAAGTTCTCCGCAGGAAATACGAGACCCTGTTGGCCAAAGAGCTGGAGCAGAAGGAGATTAAGGAGGGCCTGATCCAGGCCTGCGATATCATTGATCTCATTATCGAGATTCTCCGGGGCAGCAGCAATCTGAAGGAAGCCAGGGCCTGCCTGATCCAGGGGGATACGGGTAACATAAAGTTCAAGACTAAGAAGTCCCAGAAACAGGCCTCCAAACTCCGGTTTACCGAGAAGCAGGCCACGGCCATCCTGGAGATGCGCCTCTACCGCCTGATCGGTCTGGAAATCCTGGCCCTCCAGGAGGAGTACGCCCAGATTCTGAAAAGAATCAGTGAATATGAGGACATCCTCCATAACCCGGAATCTATGCGCCGGACCCTCAAGGAAGACCTGCTCAAGATTAAGAAGGAGTATGGCTTTGAAAGAAAGACGCTTCTGGAAAATGCCAGGGCCGCAGTGGTTAAGGCTGTCCCGGTGGAGGAGAAGGAGGTTGTTCTGGTCATGGACCGGTTCGGCTATGCCAAGATTGTCGATGCCACTACCATAGAACGAAACCGGGAGGCGGCTGAGAAGGACTACCGCTGGCTGGTCCCCTGTCTGAATGTGGGTAAGATCTGCCTCTTTACAGATATGGGAACCATGCACCAGATCAAGGTCAAAGATATACCGGCGGGGAGACTCCGTGACAAGGGGATTCCGCTGGACAATGTCAGCAATTTCGACAGCAGATCGGAACAGCTTCTGCTGATTACGGCGGAGGAAAATCTGGCCGGCAGTCTGCTGCTCTTTGTAACGGAGGCCGGTATGGTCAAGTTTGTGGAAGGCAGTGAATATATGGTCCAGAAGAAGTCTGTGGCTGCCACTAAGCTTAATGAGGGTGACCGGCTTGCCTCCATCCGCCTTTTTGCCGGAGCGGTTGACGATTCTGCTGCAGGGGCTGACGCACCGGAGGGCTACCTGGTCCTGCAGAGCCAGGATGGCTATTTCCTGCGTTTTGCTCTTTCAGAAATTTCTAAAAAGAAGAAGGGAGCCCTGGGCATGGCCGGTATGAATCTGGCCGCCGATGATGTGATCCGGGCTGTTTACCTTTATGGGGGAGACTACAGCGATGGGGATTCCATCATGTATAAGGATAAGGAACTGGCCTTTGGAAGGCTGAAGATAAATCATAGGAACGCCAAAGGAAGTAAAGTTCGCCGCTGATTAAGGGGTATGGTTTCTGAAACTAATAATTGTTTATCCAGTCAGATGAGACCCCCAATGAAAATAGAACCAGCTATACCATCGGATTTTCTATCGCAGCTTTTGTTCGTGCCTCGATTTCAACTCGCCTGCTACGCAGGCGTAAGCCTCTGCCCGGTGCGAAAGCTGGGTGCAGGATAAAACTTGGTGTTTGTAATTTGTAATGGGAAAGGCCCTGGCCGGGTTTGCCGGTCAGGGCCTTGTTTTATCTTGTTGTAGTTGCCTTTGTGCTTATTTAGTAGATGACTACAGGGAAACCGGTTGATACGTACTGGTAGAGGGTTTCTGCTGTCTCGTAAGGACAGTTGATGCAGCCGTGGGATCCATTACGTTTATAGATGTTGCCGCCGAACTCATTTCTCCATGGGGCGTCGTGGAGTCCCTGGTTTCCGTTGAAGGGCATCCAGTAGGTTACCTCGGAGGAGTAGGAACTTCCGTTGGCATTGGGGCCGGTGAGGGTGGCCGGGCTCTGCTTATAGGTGATGCCGTAGATGCCTGGCGTGGTGCCGGCATTCTTTTGGGGATTACCGGTGACAACGGAGGAGTTCATAATGCAGCTTCCGTTGTCGTAGAGCCACAGTTCCTGGGCAGTGAGGCTGACCTCTACATAGGAGCCGCCGATATCATCGTTCTCGGATTCACGGCACATGGCCCGGTACTCGTAGATGGGCTCGCGGTTTTCTGTTTTTCCCTCCTTGATGTCCTGGAGAAGGGCTTCTTTTTCCTTTTCAAAGTTTATCTTCCAGCCGTAGTCACCGTCTGTGATACGGATCTGCTGGCCGCCTGACGTAGTGAATATGTGGGCGTCGCCCATGGTGTTGTAGGTTTTACAGAGGTTGTCTACATAGTCGCCGACTTTGTCTTTATCGATGGATACCTTAAACTTTTTGGAAATATTAATCCAGTCTTTGGTGGTCTGGTAGTCAAGGGTTTCCAGCTTGTAATCAAAGTCGTAGGTCAGGGTTCCTGCGGTGTATTTGTTTGCCTTAACGAGGGCCTTCTGGACTACTTCATCTTTGGAGTAGTAGACAGGCAGCTCATAGAGGTTGAGGTCTTCCAGGTTGATGCTGGTGACACCGTTGGTCAGGGCTTCACAGACGATCTTGTAGAGTTCGACCTGCTTGACCTTATTGCCCAGGACCTCGGGAACGATTTCAAACTGGTTCTGGCCGGGGGTTATATAGGTGT
Source organism: uncultured Lachnospiraceae bacterium (assembly GCA_946630645.1). GTDB lineage: Bacteria > Bacillota > Clostridia > Lachnospirales > Lachnospiraceae > Anaerobutyricum. Next base: position 1,309 of record CAMOZD010000148.1, on the reverse strand, counting down.
CGGCAGGAGGTGTGACGTTTGCCTCAATAAAGCAGTCAAGATTTCTGATCGTCTGCCGGAGCAAGTTGTCATCAAAACTTACGGTGAGAGTCACATCGTCATTTTCTTTGCCGGTCAGATTTATGAACCAAAGCCAGGGATTCTGGGATTCCTGCAGGTCCTTGATCTGGGTTCCTACATCGATGACTGTGCCGACGGATCTGGCGTCAATATACTCGGTCCGTTCTTTCTCTATAATGGAAATCCTGTGGGAAGAAAAATCTTCTGTAAATACTCTTTCTGCCTGTGGGATGGTCATATCTCCGATGTGGGTCCCGTTGACAGTGACATTGTGGAAGAAATGGGAGTTGTAAAAATATACTCCTGCAGAGTAGGCTGCAACGGCACCAAGGACCAGGAGGCCTACGATGATTTTCCACACTCGGTTTTTCTTTTTTTTCTTTTTGGGGGCAGGTGTGTCAGTTTCTGCCCTGTCATATTTCGGTTCATCATATCTGGCTGAACCGGTTGTTGCTGAACCGGTTGTTGCTGAACCGGCTGCCGCTGAGCCGGAGTCTGATGTGCCGGCTTCTGAGAAATCATAGGAAGTCGACTGGTCTGCCCATGTTCCGGCACTTTCCGATGACTCTGATGTCGGAACTGGATCTATGGATATATTATCCGGAGCGGGAACATTTGTCTCTGCCCCGGATTCATTCTCTGGAAGATTCGTATTATTCTCTAACATATATATGAACCCTTTCTTATCGTATTTCGCATATTGGATAAATAATAATCTTTATTGAAAATGAGTCATACGTGGTCTGTTAATGTTTTTTGCCGTTGAACTGTCCCGGAAGACAGATCCGGAGGACAGGACCTTAGGATTGCCCCGGAAGACAGATCCGGAGGACAGGACCTGGGGGTTATCCCGGAAGACAGATCCGGAGGACAGGACCTGGGGGCTGGCCTGGGAGACTGGCCCGGTAATGCGGTTTCAAGGGCTGCCGCAGAGGCTTGTCCGGTGGTTTTCCGGCTGAAAAACTGATTTACAGAACCTAAGATATTATAGGTGATGTTTTAGAAGATTCTATTATGTATATTTTAAAAATGTGTTAATTCTATGAATTTTTTACCGGCCGCCACGCTTCATTTTTTCGGTCATATACAGGAAGTCCTGGATTTCCGTCGGACTAAGCTGGCAGAGGAAAGAATTCTGGAAACGGGAGTCCTGGGTGACCTCTGGTCCGAACCAGTCCGGGGGGCTGTAGGAGTTGGCTGTCTCCAGGTCGGGAAATTCCACTTCAGCCATTATGAAACCCTGGTAGGA
>CAMOZD010000147.1 GCA_946630645.1 uncultured Lachnospiraceae bacterium | reverse complement strand
CGGCTCTGCGAGAATATCGCCGTCCTTGTGGAGGACCTGGAACGGATCACAAGCGGTTACGGGATACAGCTGAGGATGAACCGGAGCATCCAGGCGGAAGGATTCAGATTCCTACAATCTCATGGCCAGACCCCGGTCATGGAGATAGTGTTTGAGGTCCAGAATCTCCAGTTCCTTAAAATGAAAGAGGGAGGCTGCCAGGGCCGCATCGGCCTTACCCCGGGTAAAGGCATCGTAGAAATGCTCCTTGCTGCCGGCTCCCCCGGAGGCGATTACAGGAATAGAGACATTTTCTGAAATCACAGAGGTCAGGTCCAGGTCATAGCCTTCTTTGGTTCCGTCACAGTCCATACTGGTCAGAAGAATCTCTCCCGCTCCCAGCTTTTCTGCCTTCATGGCCCACTCCACGGCGTCAATCTTCATATCCACCCGGCCGCCATTCTTGAAGATGTTCCAGCCGCCGTCTCCTCTTCTTCTGGCATCAATAGCCACAACGACGCACTGGCTTCCAAACTTGTCCGCAGCCTCACTGATTAATTCCGGTCTCATAATGGCTGCCGTGTTAACGGAGATCTTATCCGCCCCCTCCCGGAGCAGGACCCGGAAATCCTCCACGGTTCTGATTCCCCCGCCCACGGTAAAGGGTATAAATACCTTTTCCGCAACCCGGCGCACCATATCCACCACTGTGTTCCTCTCATCAGAAGAGGCTGTGATATCCAGAAATACCAGCTCATCGGCTCCGGCCTTGTCATAGGCCGCCCCGATCTCCACCGGGTCTCCTGCATCTACCAGGTTCACGAAATTAACACCTTTTACTACCCTGCCGCCTGTCACATCCAGACAGGGAATAATTCTTTTTGTAAACATTTTTGCTCCTTATCCAAATTTCATTTTCAGTCCGCCTTGTCATGTACGATGTCAATAAAATTCTTTAAAATCTGTAAGCCCACACTGCTGCTTTTCTCCGGATGGAACTGGCAGGCAAAAAGATTGCCGTGCTCCACAGCAGCATGAATATGGACCCCGTACTCTGTCGATGCGGCCACATCCCTTTCCTCAGCCGCCTCAAGATAATAAGAATGGACAAAATATACATAGGAATCCTCCGGGATCCCTTTAAAGAGTCTGGAGTCGGGATTAATCTTTAAGGAATTCCAGCCCATATGGGGTATTTTCAGCATCTGGCCCCCGGCAGTCTCCCTTGGAATCAGTTTTACCTGACCGGGAAGGAGGTTCAGCCCCTGGATACCCGGAGATTCCTGGCTGGATTCAAAAAACAGCTGAAGTCCCAGGCAGATTCCCAGAAGGGGTATATCCCGGGCAGCGGCCTCCTGAAAGACAGAAACCAGACCGTAATCATAAAGCTTATTCATGGCATCCCCGAAAGACCCGACACCCGGCAATACTATGCCGTCCGCCGAGAGGATCTCCTCCCGGTCCCTGGTTACCTTGATATCCTCTCCCAGGGAGGAAAAGGCTTTTTCCACACTCTTCAGATTCCCCGCATCATAATCTACTATAGCAATCATATTTATCTCCTTTTTCTGGCCGGCTATCCGGCCCGGCAAGACTGCCGGCTTCTCCAGCCCGGCCAAATTATGACCTGGTCTATTCCTGGCAGGAGGAAAGTCTGTCTCTGTCCCGCCCTGCATCCTTTTATGATCTTTTATGATCCATCCCATTAAGATCTTTTCTCTATTATGCTTTTTATATTATATTATAAAAATGGACGTCTGTAAAACCATCCTTTAGACCACACTTGCAATAGTTATTTTAAACTATCATTTTTAGGAAAATTTGTTGATTTTATAGGCAATTTATTATATGATAAAAATGAACATTATTATTATGCCTGTTTTTTGGGCAATAATCTACACCCATCCTGCAGTGAAAGGATTCGCGACAATAGGAGCAAGGTCCTGCCTGCAGCAATTTACTAAAAACCTGGAAAGGAGTTATGTCACATGAAATCAACATTTAACGTGGAGTTCGGTTCCAATCAGATTGAAAGCAAGGCTGTCATCGCAAATGCTAAAAAAGTATGGGTTGATGAAGGCGGAAAGAACCGAAAGGTAAAAGACCTTAAGACCATGGACTTATATGTTAAGCCTGAAGAGAATGCAGTATACTATGTATTCAATGAGGATGAGTCCGGCAGCTTCCCACTTTATGAATAATCCGACCATTCACATTAGATGTAAGTGATAATAAGAGGGCAGCCCAAAGGGATTGATCAAGTGATCCCTTTGGGCTGCCCTTTTCTTTACATCATTATTAAACCATTCTAAACCTCTGAGCCTGCCTCAACATGGAATAACAGGCTCATTTCAATCATCATTTCCATAATCATTTCCAGGGCTCTGCTGCCCTTGCCGGCCCCGGTTCAGACAGACTGCTGGTCCAGGTCGAAATAAAAATCAACACCATGCTCTTTGTTTTCCACGCCGTAGGCCTTGCCATGAGCATCCATGGTGGCTGCCACTATGGACAGGCCGATACCATTACCCCCGTATTCCCTGGTTCTGGCCTTGTCTACCTTGTAGAACTTAATCCAGAGCTTGTCCAGGTCTTCAGCCGGAATGGGCTTACCGTCATTGTAAACATGGACGCGGAGCGAAGCATCCACCTCCTCAAACCAGACTTTGATGACACCATCCTTATAGACATGGTTGAGGGCATTGGACAGGTAATTACTGAAAACCTCCTCAATCATCAACTCATCAGCCCAGACGTAAACAGGACCCTTTTCTTCAAAGATCACCTGATTATTTTTCCTGGCAAACAGGATGGCTGAGGAATTAATCTTATTACTGATCAGCTGGCAGATATCAAAACGCTGGATCTCCACCTGATTATTGCCAAACTCAATCTGGTTTAAGTTAAGGAGCTTTCTGACCATATCATTCATCTTTTTCGCTTCGTCAATAATGACCTCGCAATAGAACTCTCTGCTCTCCTGGTCCTCGTTGACGTTGTCCTGGAGGCCTTCCGCATAACCCTGGATCAGGGCTATGGGGGTCTTCAGCTCATGGCTGACATGGGAGAGGAAGTCCTTCCTCATCTCATCGATCTCTTCCTTTTTCTGAATGTCCTTTTGCAGCTCGGCATTGGCCCCCTTGAGCTCACTGATCGTCATCTCCAGGGTCTCCGAAAGCTCATTCATACTGTTGCCCAGCATACCTAACTCGTCGGTCCTGTTCACCTCAACCTTGGCGTCGAAATCCAGGGAAGCCATACGGTTGGCCACATGGGCCATATCCTTGATGGGCTTGGTGAAGGAAGAAGCGAAAATGATAATGACAATAATACCCGCAAGCAGACCTATGCCACTGATATTGGCAATGAAACGATTGCTGATCCGGGCAAAGTCCTTGATGCCATCCAGGGAAATCTGGATACCAATCTGCAGGTCACTCCCATGTTCTACAGGGTAGGTGGAAAACAGATAAAGACCCTTCTGGGTATTGCTGGAGGGAATCTCCCTTATGCAGTAGCCATCCTTTTCAATGGCCGCCCGGATTTCTTCCTCCTTACCGCCTACTTTACCCAGGATGGACTTGTACTCGTTAATTATAGGATTCTGATTACTGCCGTCCTCTCCAAAGAACTCCACCTGCTCCTCATAACTCCACATATACTGGAACTGCCGGTACATGACCCTGACAACATTAGACCTGCCGCTGCCGTTGGTATAGATATTTCTGTAAGAACTTTTGGCCACACAAATGGTCATATTGGTCTTACCCACCAGGGCCTCCAGCTCTTCTCTTGCGTCCGTATTATCCAGCTCGAAATCCTCCAGGGAATACTTGTCCAGGAACTTGTTCACTTCCTCAAGCATCCTGGTCATGGCCTTCTCCTCGTAGGCGATGTAGTACTGCTCACCCAGCTGGTTATTCAGAAAAAGAACCAGACTGATGATGGCCGTCACAAGGGCAGCAAGAATCAGGACCATTTTTATTAAAATAGAATTCTTCATAATATCATTCCTGACTTACCTCGAACTTGTAGCCCATGCCCCAGATGGTCTTGATATACTCGCCCTTGGCTCCCAGCTTACTTCTCAGCTTCTTAACATGGGTATCAATGGTCCGGGCATCGCCAAAATAATCGTAATTCCATACATTATTAAGAATCTTTTCCCTGGAGAGGGCCACTCCCTGGTTAACCACGAAATAATTGAGCAGTTCAAACTCCTTGAAGCTTAAAGCGATCTCCTTGCCGTCGATACGGACCTCATGGGCTTCGATATCCAGCTCAATTCCTCCTGCCTCGAGAACCTCACCGGCGGCCAGAGTATTACTCCTCCTGAGGATGGCTTCCACCCTGGCTACGAGAATCTTGGGACTGAAGGGCTTGGAAATATACTCG
>CAMOZD010000146.1 GCA_946630645.1 uncultured Lachnospiraceae bacterium | reverse complement strand
GGAAGGTAACCGCCAGATCCAGCAGGGGTATGCAGGGACAGGACCGGAGCAGGTCCCGGTTTCTGTCCAGATTAACGATTCTGTAAATGATAAAAGGCTTCACATCCTCAAAATTCTCCGGGCTGACCAGGTCCCGGGGAAGCTTGCTGCAGGCTTCCTCATAATGAAGGCAGATCCTGTCCACAATCCAGTCCAGGTCCTGTCCGGCAAGAAATAATTCATAGTAGGCTTCCAGATAAATAGCCGGGGACATAGTCTCCCCCTCCTTACGGATAAAGAGACCACAAACCTCCATACCGTTATTTTTGGTCATCAACTCTGTGACTGCACTGGCAGCCTGAAGCCAGCCCTGGGCAATCCGTCTCCTGATCATTCTGAGTACCTGATTCTGGAATTCATGATAATTCATAGAAAAACTCCTTTCCATTAGATTTGTGATTAGCTGTATATTAAGCTTTCCTATTAGATTTTCCATATATTACCATAATATTCCTATATTTACCAGTAGCATTTTACAAAATTTCTAATTTTTTACATTTCGTTAATTCTGAAGAAACTCCCTCTTCCTAATTATTTCATCCATTTTTTGCATCCTTATATATTTTTTGCTATACTAAACTCATCAATCAGATCTGCCCGGATTCTGACGAATGATCCTTTATTACCCCGCAGGTTTCTTTCTTTCCCTTTTTGCCAGACTGTCAGTCATGGCATCCGGTCCCCTGAAACCCGGACCAGGTTCCGGAAAGGCCTGCTCATCATTTAATAAGGAGGACGAATAACCCATGCAAGTATCCTTCAAAAGAATTTTTGCCCTGCTTATAGTCTGTCTCCTCTGCCTGCTGCCACTGGCAGGCTGCGGGGCTTCGGCGCAAAAGCAGGCGGCATCCCAAAAGGAGTCCTATGACACGGGAGGCTCAGACCAGGACGACCAGGACTATGACCAGGACAACCAGGATTATGACCAGGACGACCAGGATTATGATCAGGATGACCAGGATTATGATCAGGATGACCAGGACTATGACCAGGACGACCAGGATTATGACCAGGACAACCAGGACTATGACAAAGACGACCAGGACTATGACCAGGACTATAATTCCAAAGACCAGACTTCCGGCTCCAGCCTGGACAAAGACGGCAGCTACACCAGCAAGGAAGATGTGGCCGCCTATCTGGCGGAATATGGAGAGCTGCCCCAGAACTTTATCACCAAAAAAGAGGCCCGGAAGCTGGGATGGAGCGGAGGATCCCTGGAGCCTTATGCCCCGGGCAAATGCATAGGCGGAGACCATTTCGGCAATTATGAAGGCAATCTTCCTGAGGTAGACGGCCGGTCCTACTATGAGTGTGATATCGATACCCTGGGCGCCAAATCCCGGGGACCCAAGAGAATCGTCTACTCTGACGACGGCCAGATTTACTATACGGAGGACCACTACAACACCTTTACCTTATTATATGGAGATGATAAAGAATGAGAATATTTTTAGATGGCAGAACCATTGAGAACAGAGATGATTTTTTCGCTGCCTTTGGCCGTCAGATACCCCTTCCCGACTACTTCGGCAATAATCTTGACGCTCTTTCTGACATCCTCTCAGAACAGCCAGAGACTGTCACCATAGAGATCATATTTTTCCAGGAACTGGCAAAAAACCTTGGCGGTCCCTTCGCCGGAGGCTTCTGGCGTATGCTGGGAGACCTGGAGGTCAAGGTTATCAAGCACGCCTGAGAATTACTTTCCAATGGCAAGAATATAGGCTGGCCTTAAGCAGGCTGGAAATAGTTTCAAAAAGACAAAAGATCCTTTCCGCAAAGAAGGGATCTTTTTTATGGACAGGAAAAAATCCCTGTCATACTTATTATTTATTGTACAGGAAGAAGGCCTTACCATACTCTTTTTTTACTTACTGGAAGAAGGCCTTACCATACTCTTTTTTTGCATACTGGAAGAAGGTCCTGTCATGTTTATTAATTGTAAAACGATTCTGCCCCGATTATAATTTATGAAAGTCTGGCCAGGACCTTGTCCACCCCTTTCCTCAGCATATCGAGAGGCTTACCAAATATCTCCGGTGTTAGCAGGAAGGTCAACAGCACGGAAAAGACCGGGATCCAAAGTTCCCAATGGGGAAGATGGATGCTGAGATTGAACCAGCTGACCAGCCCGGAAAACATGAGCACATAAAGAACCAGCCTGTGCCAGAAGTAGATCTGCAGGCTTCTCTTCCCCGATAAATTCAGCAGGGGAATCGTGGATGATGGGGTAAGACTGATCAGGGCCGCCCCCATAACAAGGCCAATCATGTAAAAGACCAGCCGGTCGGCAAAGCCGCAGAACGGCACATTGATGGTGGAATAAGGATTCCTGCCCGTAAAGAGCCTGATATATCGAAAAAGTCTGTCAATACGGCTGAAGCAAAGCCAGGCAGCCAGAGCCAGTATAAAAGGGGACACCAGCCGGACCCATATTTTATCGGTAAAGGCTTTGACCTGGCTTTGGTCCAGCACATAACCCAGATAAAAAAAAGGAAAAAATACGATGATTCGTGACAAGTTCAAAAAACTATTGATCCAATCGGCATAGCCGGCCAGGCAGGCGGCTCCAATCCAGATGGGCATAAGAATCCAGGGATTACATTTTCTCAACAACCAAGTAAGAATCATAAAGGCCGCCATGGCAAACATGTACCAGGGGATTCCTGTGTCGCCCAGGGGGGTAAATATGGCTTCCTGATGATAAAAGACCTTGACCAGATAAATCAAAATCTTCAGGATATAGCCCAAAAGGAAAAAATAGATAGGCCGGCTCCAGTTAAAGGGGCGGGACTGGTCCCATTTTTTCGTAAACAGACCGGCCAGGAAAATAAAAAGGGGCATATGGAAGGTATAGATCAGCAGACTTATACTTCTCATCATGGAAGACCAGGCCGCATATTGGTTGCTGAAATGGCCCAGCACTACCATGATCATCAAAAACCCTTTTAAATTATCCCATTTCCCAATCCGGCCCATGGGCTGACGGGCCACAGACGTAGTTTCCATCTCACAACCTCCAAAAGACAGCTGGACAGCTGTCTTTTTTATCAATTCTTTAAATCCAGTTTATCTATCTACAGTCTGCCTGATTCTTATCTACAGTCTGCCTGATTTAGTTGATTTAAACCTCTTTTGATCCAGTTTATTTCACAGCTTCTTAATCCTGTTTATTCATTTGCACCCTGCTTATTGGCAAGTATTCTTTACAGCCGTCTCAGCAATCCCATCAGCAGCCGGTAGACTCCGGGAAGCTGACCGGACAGCAGCCAGAGCAGGAGCCGGTAAGATATTTTTTCCCCCCTCGGTCCAAACAGGGGAATTCTCCGCTCCCGGTACATGGCATTGTTAGCCTGCAGCCACTCATGGTATCTCTTCTCCTGCCTTTTCCAATCCTCTTCCTTCACATTTTTCCTGGTGTAAAGCAGGTGCCACATCAAAAACTTATAGGTGCTGTAATCATATTCATCTCTTGACACATGAACCAGGACCGGGTTGGCCTTTTCCAGCTGCCCTATGGTCTCCAGCCCATCCAGCATCTTTTTCTTCTGGACAGAATGGAAGACCGAATCCGGGTACTGGACCCAGTTGTAGCCTATATAATCAACACAGCGGATCTTATCTGTATAGTTGCAGGCACTGATGGAAAATACGATATCCTCCCCCAGGGGGATCTCTCCGAAGGAGATCTTGTTGGCCAGGACATAGTCCCGTCGGAGAATCTTAATCCAGGCGGTAAGCAGACGGAACTTATCCCAGGGATAAGAGTCCCTTATGGGACAGCTGGCCAGGATCTTCCCCTGGTCCGACACCATCCGGTAGCCGGCGATTACCATATCCAGGTCTTCCTCTTCTATATAAGAGACCATGGTTCTGACATAATCCCTGTCATAAATATCATCATTGTCAGCGAACATGAGATAGGTCCCTTCCGCCAGGGATATGGCCCGGTTTCTGGTCCGGCCTGTTCCCATATTTTCCTGATGAAATACTATTATTTTTTCTGGAAATCTTTTCTGGTAACCGTCAAGGATCTCCGGCGACCGGTCAGAAGACCCGTCGTCAAGGCAGAGAATCTCCAGCCTGTCATAAGTCTGGCGCAGAACGGAATTCAGGCATCTTTTCAAATATTTCTCGCCATTATAAACAGGCATGATCACAGACACCAGGGGCTTAGCCGTGCCATCCCCAGAGGCCTTCCCGTCCTCCATTTTATCAGTATTATCCATATAAGAAGATTGGTCCGTCATATATTTTTCTCCATCTTAACTGCTTTACCATAGTTATTTGCCAGGAATCTTAACTGGCCCGGCCTGCGCCGGTTTATAGCCTATCGGTATCTGTCTGGCC
>CAMOZD010000145.1 GCA_946630645.1 uncultured Lachnospiraceae bacterium | reverse complement strand
AGATTTAAATATGGGTCTTGCCTAAGTCTTTGGTCATAGAGTAAAGTAGGAATAGTAGAAAATGTTTTGCCAATATACCGGTGTGGTTAGTATTGATATGAAGAATCCATTTAACAGTATAAGTTTCAAAAGCATATTTGGCATCGAGCTGCTGCTGCTGACCTTCTTCCTGGTGGTCAGTGCCATTGGTTACCAGGGCTTTACCGATGCCCTCCTTGACCAGTATTCGGAGGATGCCTTCCGGACGGCTAAGGTGGCGGCCCTCAACCTGGATGCGGATAGGATGGATGCCTACCAGGAAAGCGGCGGCACTACGGAGGAGTACCGGAATATATTAAAGACCCTCGACCGGGTGTGTAATGCCTCCAGCTCCACCTTCGTCTATGTGATCCGGCCTGACCAGACGGACTATGAGCATATTACCTTTATTTTCTCTACCGTGGGCTGGCAGTATCATTATGATCTATATCCCTTTGGTTATTACCGGGAGACCACCAATGATGATTACCGGGACAAGTACCGGCTGCTCTATGAGACGGATGCCAGCCAGGAGCTGGTGGTGAGAGACCGTGGTTATATAGAGACGGATCCCCATATTACGGCCATGGTTCCCCTGCGGGGGTCCGACCGGCAGACCAAGGGAATCATGTGTGTCCAGAGGCAGATGACCGGCATGACCGATGCTCGCCATGATTATGTGAACAGGGTGGCCATAGCCCTGGCTGTTCTGGCCCTGCTTGCCTTCCTGGTGGCAGGGGTCTACCTCAATCATCTGCTGATGCCCATTAAAAAGATTACCAAAGAAGCGGACCGCTTTGCCGAGGAGAACAAGGCGGCAGAGACCAAGCTTACAGAGACCATCCATAATAAGGATGAGATTGGCATACTGGCTGCCTCCATCGACCGGATGGAGGACCAGATTACCAGCTATGTACAAGATATAACCCGGATCACGGGAGAGCAGGAGCGGATTCGGACAGAGCTGTCCCTGGCGGAACGAATTCAGGCAGACATGCTGCCCAGCCATTTCCCCGCCTTCCCGGACCGGTCTGAATTTGACATCTATGCCTCCATGCAGCCTGCCCGGGAGGTGGGAGGCGACTTCTATGATTTCTTCCTTATCGACGAGGACCATCTGTATCTGGTGATCGCCGATGTGTCCGGCAAGGGTGTGCCGGCGGCCCTCTTTATGATGGTCTCCCAGGTCATCCTGGCCAATACGACCATGACCGGGGCTTCCCCGGCGGCTGTCCTGGAGTCCACCAACTCGGCCATCTGCTCCCACAACAAGGAGGAGCTGTTTGTCACTGTCTGGCTGGGCATCCTGGAGATTTCCACCGGTAAGCTGACGGCGGCCAATGCAGGCCATGAGTATCCGGTTCTGATGAAGAAGGGCAGCAGCTTTGAACTCTTCAAAGACAAGCATGGCTTTGTGATCGGTGGTATGGACGGTGTGAAATATAAGGACTATGAGATAATGCTGGAGCCCGGCTCTAAGATCTTCGTGTATACGGATGGTGTGCCCGAGGCGACTGATAAGAATGAGAAAATGTTTGGCACAGACCGGCTGGTGGAGGCCCTGAATGAAGATAAGGAGGCCAGTCCCGAGCAGGTCCTTGCCAATGTCAAGAAGGCTGTGGACCTCTTTGTGGATGAGGCGGAGCAGTTTGATGACCTGACCATGCTCTGCCTGGAGTACAAGGGCTGCCAGAAGGAGGAGGACCCGGTTTAGGATTTAGACCCGGGCCCGGAAAGGGACTGGTTCAGGATTTAGACCCGGGCCTGGAAAGGGACTGGATTCGGGTCTGGAAAAGGCAGATTCAAAGCATTTTCCGGGGAAAGATGTTCTGAGAGCAGGATTCCTGGAAAGGGCCTGCCTTGGGAAGAAAATATGGAAAAACTCAGCTGGGAAGGACGACTTAAAAAAGGACTTAGCTTAGGAAAGAGTCCTGGGAGGGGGAAACCATGTATAATATCAATAATTACCTGCTTGAAGAATATGATCAGTTGCTGCCTGACTACCTGGAATTGCTGGAGCTTGTCCAGGAGATTCTTAATGAGGTCATAGCGGACCACGGCTTTAAACCCATGCAGGTTGGGGGCAGGGTCAAGACCAGGGAGTCTCTGTCGGAGAAGATTCTGCGTAAGGAAGGCAAGTACCATGATCTGAAGGATATCACAGATATCGCCGGTATCCGGATTCTTTTCTATTATTCTGACCAGGTGGACGCCCTTGCGGATGTTATCAAGGATATATTTTCCATTGATCCTGTTAACTCCATTGATAAGCGGCAGAGTATTCCCCCTACCACTTTTGGATATATCTCTCTCCACTTTATCTGCCGGCTGTCCCAGGAAGGCCCTTATCCTGAGAAGTTGAAGGACTTGCCTTTTGAGATCCAGCTGCGGACGGTCCTCCAGCATAACTGGGCGGAGATCGAGCATGACCTGGGCTACAAGGCGGAGATTAGTATTCCCCGCAAGATCCGGCGGGAGTTTGCCAAGCTGGCCGGCCTTTTGGAGATTGCCGATGAGCGCTTTGTGGCCATTCGCCAGCAGATTGAAAACTACAGTCGGGAGACGAAGGAGAATATCAGTGGCGACTGTGCCGATGATATGACGCTGGACCTGGTAACCCTGGAAGAATTTCTCAGGACAAGCCCGGTGATGACTGACCTGGTGAAGGAAATTGCTGCCTTTAGTAATGCCACCATTCACCATGTATCAGCGGAGGGCTACCTGGAAAGACTCAGAAAGCTGGATATCCTGACCATCGGAGACCTCAAGGAGGCCTGCAGCAGGGAGAGAGAAGCTATTTTGGAAAGGGCAGGCCAGCTGCTGGAGGGATCGGATATTCCGGAGCTGGTATCTACCGTGGGACTTTACTATCTTTGCCGGGTTTTGGAGGCATAAATTGAGTCCAAAACTTCTTATTTTGAAAAATTAAGCCTAAAATAGCTTGTTTTTGCTTTAGAAAATGAATTTAAAGCTTGTGCATGCTTCATAATTATGATATAAAAGTAAAAGGGCAAAAAGACAATGGCGTCGGAGGATGAGAATGTCTTTTTGCTTTTTTTGTACACAGGCTATAGGCCTGGGTAAATGACAGATTTAGAAAGGGTTGTAGTTTTGACGGTAGTTTTTCTTGCCGGCTACACAGGTAAAAAGGGAGGTTTAATGTTACTATGCTAGACAAGATAGCGCAAATCAATGGTGTTATTAACGGACTCGTATGGGGATGGCCTGCGCTGATCCTGCTCGCTTTCGTGGGCGTTCTGATGACTACTCTTACCGGTTTCTTCCAGATTTCCCATCTGAAGCACTGGTGGGCCAATACAATAGGTGCGATTTTTAAGGACAGGGAAATTACCAGTCACACTAAGGACAAGTCGATTTCCCAGTTCCAGTCCCTATGTACCGCACTGGCAGCGACTGTAGGAACCGGTAATATCGTAGGTGTTTCCGGAGCCATCATCACTGGTGGACCCGGTGCCGTATTCTGGATGTGGGTTATGGCCTTCTTCGGCATGATGACCAATTTCTCTGAAAATGTTCTGGGTATCTTCTACCGTCGTAAGAACAGTGTCGGTGAGTGGAGTGGAGGAGCCATGTACTATCTCCGGGACGGCCTTGGCGCCAAGAAGGGCTGCAAGGGAATCGGAGCAGTTCTGGCAGTACTTTTCTCTACCTTCTGTTTCCTGGCATCTTTCGGTATCGGAAACATGACCCAGGTTAACTCCATCTCCGGTAATATGGAGACAGCCTTCCATGTTCCTACCTGGATCACAGGTGTGGTTGTTATGATCTTCGCGGGCCTGGTTATCATCGGCGGCCTCAAGCGTATCGCCAGCGTTACGGAAAAGATCGTTCCTTTCATGGTTATTCTTTACATGGTTGGTTCCATTGTTATTTTCTGTACTAATATCGGACACTTTGGTGCCGTATTTGGCGCTATCTTTAAGGGAGCTTTCGCAGCCAAGGCTGCCGGCGGCGGTATTGTTGGTTATGGTATCAAGCTGGCCATCGAACAGGGTATGAAGCGAGGCGTGTTCTCCAATGAGGCCGGTCTTGGTTCCTCTGTTATGGTTCACTCCAACTCCAATGTATCCGAGCCGGTCCGCCAGGGAATGTGGGGTATCTTCGAAGTATTTGCAGATACCATCATCGTATGTACCCTGACAGCCTTCTCCGTATTAAGTTCCGGTCTGGTTGACCTGGAGACAGGTGCGACTCTCACTGAATATAATGGCATAGCCCTTTCCAAAGCTAACCTGGTATCCACCGTCTTCTCCATGCATTTTGGTAAGGCAGGTGCCGGCTTTATCGCCATTGCGGTTATGCTCTTTGCTTTCTCCACTGCTCTTGGCTGGAGCCACTATGGATCCAAGGCCTGTGA